>CAZDEX010000074.1:0-9302 GCA_964504405.1 uncultured Gaiellales bacterium
CTGCCCATCTTCTGGTCGCCGGAGAAGTCGCGTTCGGTCTTCCCCGTCGACCGCGCGCGCGACGGTTTCGACATCGCGCCGTCGGTGCCGGCCCTCGTAACCGACGACGTCGAGTCCGGCCGCAACATGCTCAAGGAGTACTACTCGTTCTACGTCGGCGGCATGGGCGCGCGCGGGAAGAACTTCTACAACGACCTGTTCACGCGCTACGGCTACGAGGCCGAGGCGCGCGCGATCCAGGATCTGTTCCTGGACGGCAAGCAGCGCGAGGCGGCGACGAAGGTGCCGGACGCGTTCGTCGACGAGGTCGCGCTCGTCGGTCCGGTTGCGCGCATCCGCGACCGCCTCGCCGCGTGGCGCGAGTCGGGCGCCACGTCGCTCCTCGTCTCGACGCGCAATGCGGCGACGCTCCGGGCCGTCGCCGAAGCGGCTAGCTGACGGCTTCGAGCGCGGTCTCGGCGAGCAGCGGCACGGCGACCTCGAAGATCGCGGCCCGCGTGTCCTCTTCGCCGAGCTCGCCGCGCACGAAGCGGCCGTAGATCGCTTCGCAGAAGACCGCGGCCTTCCAGAGCGCGAGCGCTTCGAACCATCCTGTCGGCGCTACCTCTCTGCCGCTCCGCTCGACGTAGCGCTCGACGAGCTCTGCCCGCGACGGGAACCCCGGCTCGGCCGTGACCGGTGACGAGCCTAGGGCGGAGACGCGGCCGTTCGGCTCGCTGTAGGTCGCGAGCAGGTAGCCGACATCGGCGCGCGGGTCGCCGATCGCGCCCATCTCCCAGTCGAGCACGGCGACGATGCGCGCCGGGTCGTCAGGGGACACCATCATGTTCCCGAGCCGGTAGTCGCCGTGCACCACCGTCGGCTCCAGCGGATCCGGGACGTTCGCCGCGAGGTAGCGCGCGACGGTGTCGACGGCTGCGATCTCGCGTGTCTGGTTGATCTCCCAGAGCTGCGAAAACCGCTTCACCTGCCGTTCGAGATAGCTGCCCGGCCGTGCGAACGCGTCGAGCGACGGGCCCCGCGCCGCGTGGATCTCGACGAGCGTGTCGACGAGGTCGGCGCCGAGGGCGCGTCGCGCGGCTTCGCTCTCGAGCCCGGGTGGGAGCTCGCTGGTGATCACGTGCCCGTCGATGTAGCGCATGACGTAGAACGGGACGCCGAGGACGGTCTCGTCCTCGCACACGGCAACGATGTCCACGAGCCGCTTGAAGCCTGCGGCGCGGATCGCGTTCTGCAAGCCGGCCTCGCGCACCATGTCGTGCGCCGACGGCGGCAGCGGTGGCCGCGGCGGGCGGCGAAGGACGAAGCGCTCGCCGCCGCGCTCGATCAGGAACGTGAAGTTCGAGCCGCCGCCGTCACCGATCCGCGTGACGGTGATCGGCCCCGCGCCGAGGCCGCGCTCGTCGAGGAAGGCCTCGACGTTCTCCTCGACGATCAGCGGCGTGAGCACCCTGCGATGCTACGCGGGGTGCGGAGGCGGCTCTACCTGATGCGGCACGCGGAAGTCTCGTACGTCGGCGAACGCGATCCGGAGGTCGTGCGTCTCACCGAGCGTGGGCTCGAGCAGGCGGCGGCCGCGGGCCGGGGGCTCGCGGACGTGTGGTTCGACCTCGTCGTTACGAGCTCGCTGCCGCGCACCGTCGAGACGGCGGCGGTTGTCGCCCCCGGCCGCGAGCCGGAGCAGTGGCCCGAGTTCGCCGAATGGCGCGGCGGGCGGCTCGACGCCGTGCCGCCGGAGGAGCTCGAGCAGCTGTTCGTCGGCGCGCTGCTGGTGCGCGACGAGGAACAGCGCTTCCTCGGCGGGGAGTCGCTCGGCGAAGCGCTCGACCGTGTCCTGCCAGCGTTCGACCGTCTCGCCGCGCAGGAGTGGGACACGGCGCTCGCCATCTTCCACGGCGGCGTCAACCGCATCCTGCTCTCGCATGCGCTCGCCGGCGGCCGCGCATACTTCGGCACGTTCGAGCAGGCGCCGGCCTGCATCAACGTGCTCGACCTCGGCAGTGACGGTCACTGGATCGTCCGCACGGTCAACTACATCCCCTACGACCCTCTCCATCCCGCGCGCACGACGACGATGGAGCACCTCTGGTCCGAGCTGAAGACCTGGCTGGCCGAACGCGCCTAGGCCCCTGAGGACTAGCCCCGTCGCCAAACGACGTTACGAGAGCGTCACAGACGTTCCACAGCGTCAGGGCGCTTCGTGGTCAGACCACCGTTCCTTCGTCGAATCGCGACCGAAGCTCGTCCCCGTCGGCCCTCGTCGGTGGAGCCACGGCTCGTCGCCAAACGTCGCTGTTACGCGGCCGCGATTGTCGCGACGCCGGCGAGCGCGACCGCGACGCCGAGCTTCTGCGGGGTGGTGAGGCGCTCCCCGAGCAGGAGGTGCGCGAGGACGACCGTCATCACCGGGTACAGCGAGCCGAGCACCGAGACGAGCGCGAGCAGGCCGTGGCCGCTCGCGAAGGCGAACAGCGCGTTCGCGGTCACGTCCGCGAGGCCGACGAGCGCGACTGCGGCGGCCGACGCGCGCGGCACGCGCAGCGTCGAGCGCGTGACGAGCGCCACCACGATCAGGAGCGACAGCGACCCGACGCGCGCGCCGACGAGGGTCGAGAGCGCGTCGCCCTCCCGCGAGCCGAGTCCGAGGAAGTACACGAAGATCCCGAGCGCGATCGAGGCGACGACCGCGAGCGCGATCGCGCGCGCACGCTCCGGCGAATCGCTGCGCCGCTCCTCGAGCGACGCGAGCACCGCGCCGCCGAGCGCCGCAGCGGCGCCCAACAGCGCGAGCACCGCGGGACGCTCGCCCGTGGCGAGCGCGATCGCGAACGGCACGACGGCGCCCGAGGCGACGACCGGCGAGACGACGCTCATCGTGCCGAGCGACAGCGCGCGGTAAAACGCCGCGAGCCCCGCGCCGCCCCCGACGCCGGCGAGGAGCCCGAGCGCGAACGAGCGCCACCCGATCTCGCCGCGCACGAGCACGGCGACGACCAGCGCGACAAACCCAGCAGCCTGCGAAAGCACCGTCACTGCGAACGCGGGCAGGCGCTTCGTCAGCGAGCCGCCTGCGAAGTCCGCCGCGCCCCAGACGACGGACGAGGCGAGCGCGAGGACCAGCGCGAGCGCGTTCAGGTCAGTTGAGCCGCTCGACGAGCATGGCCATTCCCTGGCCGCCGCCGACGCACATCGTCTCGAGGCCGATCGTGCGGTCCATCGTCTCGAGATCGTTGAGCAGCGTGCCCATGATCCGCGCGCCCGTCATGCCGTAGGGATGCCCAACCGCGATCGCGCCGCCGTGCGGGTTCAGCTTGTCGCTGAACGGATCGACGCCGAGCTCGCGGCAGACCGGCAGCACCTGCGCGGCGAACGCCTCGTTCAGCTCCATCACGTCGACGTCGTCGATCGTCATCCCCGCCTGCGCGAGCACCTTGCGCACCGCCTCGATCGGGCCGACGCCCATGATCTCCGGCTCGACGCCCGAGACCGACGACGCGAGGATGCGCGCGCGCGGCTTCACGCCAAGCTCGCTCGCGCGGTCGGCCGACATGACGACGACCGCGGCCGCGCCGTCGTTCAGCGGGCACGCGTTGCCCGCCGTCACCTTGCCGCCCGGCTTGAACACCGGCTCGAGCGACGCAAGCTTCTCGTACGTCGACGAGGCGCGGGGCCCGTCGTCCGTCGACACACCGTTGTACGGCGTGATCTCGCGTGCGAAGAAGCCGGACCCCTGTGCGGCGACCGCTCGCTCCTGCGACTGCTGCGCGAACCGGTCCATGTCCTCGCGCGAGACGTCCCAGCGCTCGGCGACGTTCTCGGCCGTGAGCCCCATCGGGATGTAGACGTTCGCGATCGGCGCGTCGTCACCGAAGAGCGCGGGGTGGATCTCGTCTTCCGACTTCGGGTAGCCGCTCACCTGCGACGTCGACTCGACGCCGCCGGCGACGAACGCCTCGCCCTCACCGGCCTTGATCGCGTGGAACGCCATGCGGATCGTCTGCAACGAGGAGGCGCAGAAGCGGTTGACGGTCGTCCCGGGCACGGTCTCCGGCATGCCTGCGAGCAGCGCTGCGCGGCGCGCGAGGTTCATGCCCTGGCGCTCCTGCGGGAAGCCGCAGCCGACCATCACGTCGACGATCTCCTGCTGCGGAACCTCCGGCACCTGCTCGAGCGCGGTCCTGATCGCGAACGCGATCAGGTCGTCGGGGCGGGCGTCGACGAGCGAGCCCTTCGCGGCGCGGCCGATCGGCGTGCGCGCAGTGGAGACGATCACGGCTTCTGGCATGCGCCCATCTTGCCGCAAAGAAAAGGGCCGGCGCTTGGCCGGCCCTTTTCCGAGTGGAAACGGTCGAGGCTCAGGCGCCACGGCCGTTGATGATCCCGCCGAAGGGCTGGAACACGTGGTTCACGTACTTGACGAGCGTCACCTGCGAGATGGGGTACTGGTAGTTCCCCTTCGTGAAGATGCGGATGCCCGGCAAGCCGAACGGGTTCGCGTTCTTGTTGGCGGTCGAGTAGTTCATGTTGCGCGCAGCCTGCATCAGTCCGGCCCGAGTGAGGTTCCTGCCCGCCTTCGAGAGGACCTGAACGACGTTCCACGCCTTGGAGACGCCGTACAGGTTGAGCGGGTCGTTGACGTTCCCCTGCGGGTCGTACTTGGCCATGATCGTCCGGTAGAGCTTCATGCCCGGCTGCTTGTTGTAGATCGGGTTCGACGGGTCGAGGCCGTAGCTGACGCTGATCGTTCCCTCGACGTTGTCGGAGCCGCTCTTCTCGGCGATCGTCAGGAACGGGTCGGTCGCGGAGACCGAGTTCGTGAAAACGTGCGCCGGGTGCCAGCCGAGCTTCGTCGAGATGACGTACGCCTGGATGGTCGGCGTCGGCGTCGCGAAGATCACGAACGTGTCGGCACCGGACGCCTTCAGCTTCGCCACCTGAACCGCCGGCGGCGTGGTCGCGCTGAGGTCGTACGGCTCCGCGTCGACGATCTGCGGGAGGTGCTGCTGCGTGAGCCCCGCCTTCAGGCCGCGCAGGTAGTCGCTCCCGTAGTCGTCGTTCTGGTAGAGCACACCAATCTTCGCGGTCGAGAGGTTCTTGGCGATGTACTTGCCGTAGATCGACCCCTCGCCCTCGTAGTCCGGCTGCCAGCCGATCGTCCACGGGTACTGCGCGAAGTCACGGTCGAACGTCGTCGCGCCCGTGGAGACGAAGAGCTGCGGCACCTTGTTGTCGTTCAGGTACTGGCGCACCGCGAGCTGCGGCTCGGTCCCGAGGCCACCGACCAGCGCGAACGCATGATCCTGCTCGACGAACTTGTGCGTGATCTGCACCGTGTTCGCCGGGTTGTACCCGTCGTCCTCGAAATGCCAGTTGATCTTCCGTCCGTTCACGCCGCCCTTGGCGTTCACGTACGAGAAGTAGGCGCCCATCCCGGAGGGGATCGGCGCGTAGCCGGAAGCCGGGCCGCTGAGGGGGAACGTGCCCTCGAGCAAGATCGACTTCGCGGTAACGCCCGGCGTCGCCGTGGGTGTCGCACCGGCCGTCATCACGACGACGGTGGAGGCCGCGAGGGCCACGGCGATCAGCAGGAACGTCTTCTTCATGCTTGTTCTCCTTTTGCGGAGTGACCTGGGGGATGGTCTCGAGCGGACTATACGAGGGTTTCGGATCCAAAGCGACTCCGGATTTCAGGCCCCGTCCGCGCCGGCCGCCGGGCCTCCCGGCGCCGCCGCACGCGGCTTCGCCCACGCCGCGACGGCGGAGCGGCCGGTGACGAGCCGCCGAACCAGGCCCGCGAAGCCGGCCGGGGCGACGTAGAGCACGAGCAGGAGCACGACGCCGTACACGACGAGGCCGGATCCAGGCGCGTGCGTGTCGACGTGGTGGGCCCGGCTGAACAGGTCGAGGATCGCGGGGCCCCAGCTGATCCGGATGAACTCCACGAAGAGCGCCCCGAAGACCATGCCCCAGAGCGAGCCGGCGCCGCCGACCACGATGCCGACGATCAGGAGAATGGAGAGATCGATCGGGAACGTGTCCGGGTTCACGTAGGTGATCCCGATCGCGTAGAGCGCGCCCGCGACGCCGCAGAAGAACGCGGAGATCCCGAACGCTGCGGTCTTCACCGACGCGGTCGAGACGCCGTACGCGGTCGCGGCGATTTCGCTGTCGCGCACGCTGCGCAGCGCGCGCCCGAAGCGGCCGCGCACGATCTCGAAGGACAGCGGGAACATCACGAGCGCGACGGCCCACGTGACGACGTAGAACCAGAGCGACGGGTTCGTGTGCCAGCCGAGCTCGGCATGGAGCTGCGGCAGGCTCTTGCCGATGTTGCCGCCCGTGAAGCGCGGGAACCGCTTCAGGATCCCGATCAGCGAGAGCGGGATCGCGAACGTCGCCAGCGCGAGGTACGGCCCGGCGAAGCGCGTGGCGGGCAGGCCGAACCCGATGCCGATCAGTCCTGCGACGATGCCCGCGACCGGGATCGTCCAGAGGTCGCGCCAGCCGTGGTCGACGACGAGGATCGTCGTCGTGTACGCGCCGATCCCCATGAACGCCCCGTGCCCGAGCGAGATCTGCCCGGTGAACCCCGTCAGGATGTCGAGCCCGCAGAGCGCGATCAGGTAGATCGCGACGAAGCCGAGCTGGTAGGAGCGGTAGTTCGAGCTCACGAACGGGGCGAGCACGACCAGCACGACGAGGGCCGCGAAGCCGACCGGGCGGACGAACCGGCTCACACGCGCCTCACGACGACGCGGCCGAAGAGCCCGGCGGGCTTCACGAGCAGGACGACGAGCAGGATGCCGAGCGCGACCGGGAGGCGTAGCTCCGTCGTCACCGGATGCACGTACGTGCCGAGCATGTTCAGCAGCACGCCGAGGCCGATGCCGCCGGCGACCGCGCCCACCGGGCTCTCGAGGCCGCCGAGCACCGCGGCCGCGAACGCGTAGATCAGCACGGCTTGCATCATGTTCGGCGTCAGGAAGATCGTCGGCGCGACCATCATCCCGCTGACCGCGCCGAGCGCGGCCGCGAAGCCCCAGCCGAGCGCGAGCAGCCACGAGGTGCGCACGCCGAGGAGCCGCGCGGCGTTCGGGTTCAGCGCGCCCGCGCGCATCGCGAGCCCGAGCTTCGTGAAGCGGAAGAACAGCCACAGCACGACGAGGCACGCGAGGACGACGGCGAACGTCCCGACGTCCTGCTTCGAGATGTGCACGCCGCCGATCACCCACGACGTCGTCGGGAACGGGCTGGGGAAGAACTGCAGCTGCGGTGACCAGATCCAGGCGGCGAGCCCGTTCAGGATCACGAGCAGCGCGATCGTGGCCATCACGACGGTGAGCACGCTCGCGCGCTCGAACGGGCGGATCACCGTGCGCTGCAGGAGGACGCCGCCGACGAAGGCGATCAGGAGCGTCGCGAAGAAGGCCTCCCAGAACGAGAACCCGTGGTGGGTGATCAGCGACCACGAGATATACGTGGTGAACATCGCCATCTCGCCCTGCGCGAAGTTGATCACCTCGGTCGCCTTGTAGATCAGCACGAGCGCGAGGGCGAGCGAGCCGTAGATCGCGCCGTCGGACAGGCCGGTGGTGAGCGTCTGGAAGAACTGCTGCATCAGTAACCGAGGTACGCCGAGCGAACCGAGTCGTTGGAGCGCAGCTCGTCGGCGGCGCCGGAGACGGCAACGCGCCCCGTCTCGAGCACGTAGGCGCGCGACGCGCAGCTGAGCGCGATCGCCGCGTTCTGCTCGACGACGAGCACTGCGAGCCCTTCCTTCCGGTTCAGGTCGGTGACGACGCGGAAGACCTCACGCGTCACGAGCGGTGCGAGGCCGAGCGACGGCTCGTCGAGCATCAGCAGGCGCGGCCGCTGCACGAACGCGCGCGCCAGTGCGAGCATCTGCTGCTCGCCGCCCGAGAGCGTCCCCGCCTGCTGGTTCGTGCGCGCCTCGATCCACGGGAAGTACTCGAGCACCATGCGGAAGTCCGGTCGTCCGCGTCGCGTGTACGCGCCCATGCGGAGGTTGTCCCACACGGTCAGCTCCGCGAAGATGCCGCGCCCTTCGGGCACGTGCGCGACGCCCGCGCGCGCGACGCTCTCGGGCGAAACGCGGCCGAGCTTGCGCCCGCCGACGACGACGCTGCCGGTCCGGCGCACCGTGCCGGAGACGGCGCGGAGCGTCGTCGTCTTGCCTGCGCCGTTCGCTCCGAGGAGCGCGACGATCTCGCCTTCGCCGACCGTCAGCGAGATTCCGTGGAGCGCCGTGATCGGGCCGTACCGGGCCGAGACGTCCTCGAGCTCGAGCAACGGGGGCATCAAGGGCGGTAGCTTCTCACGCATGGTCGACGTCGAAAAGGGGATCCGTCGCATCACGTTCTCGATCCCGTTCGGCATCGACCACGTGCACTGCTACCTCCTACGGTCGTCGAGCGGCGGCTGGATCCTCGTCGACACCGGCCTCGGAACGCGCGATCCCGACGCGAGGTGGCGTCCGGTGCTCGACGAGCTCGACGCACCGATCGAGCGAATCGTCGTCACGCACATGCATCCCGATCACGTCGGCGGCTCGCGCGACGTGTGCGAGGTGACGGGCGCGCCGGTCTTCCAGGGGCGGGAGGACCACGAGCAGTGCGTGCGGGCGTGGGGCACGCGCGACCCCGAGGTGTTCGTGCGCTACTGGACGGGGCATGGCATGCCGGACTCGTTCGTGCAGGGGATCGTCAACGAGTCGCACCATCTGATCGACGCCGTCCACTGGGTCGCTGAGCCCGAGCTGCTCGAGGCCGGGGACGACGTCGACGGATGGCGCGTCGAGATCCTTCGTGGTCACGCCGACGGGCACATCGTCCTGCTGCGCGACGGCGTGATGATCGCGGGCGACACGATCCTCGAGGGCATCACACCGGCGATCGGGCTCTATCCCAACTCGCGGCCGGACCCGCTCGGCGACTACTTCGAGACGCTGGCGCGGATCGAGGAGCTCGCGCCCCGCATCGCCTATGCCGGCCACAAGACGCCGATCCGGGATCCTGCTGCGCGGACGCGCGAGATCAGGGCGCACCATGCCGAACGGCTCGACCGGACCGATGCGGCGCTCGACGGCGTGCCGCTCAGCGCATACGAGGTCTCGCTCGCGCTCTTCGAGTCCGACCTGTCCGTGACGCTCCGGCGCTTTGCGACCGCGGAGGCGCTGGCGCACCTCGAGCGGCTCGTCTACGAAGGACGAGCCGCGCGCGCCGACGGCGGGTACGTCAAAACGGGGAGCTCGGGCGAGCGGCGGCTGCCAGAGGGACGCGGCG
>CAZDEX010000075.1:0-9050 GCA_964504405.1 uncultured Gaiellales bacterium
CCCCATTTCACCCGCCCGCGTGTCGCCGCGCGGCGACGGTTGCTAGATGGTTGATGCACGAACTCGTCTGTTCCGGGGCGTGAGCTGGTCGCAGCGCAGACCGATCAGATCGCGCACCCGGCCGCACGAGAGCGTGGCATCAATCGTCTAGGCCGCGACGCGCTCGGGCGCCGGTGCGGCGCCGAGCACCGACGCGTACCCCTGCAGCAACTCGGCATACGAGCCGGCCCACGAGCGCCGCTGCGCAGCCGACAGCGCGCGGCGACCAAGGGCGAGCCGGAACGGCATGTCTTCGACGACCTCCTCGAGCGCGTGCGCGAGCGCAACGGGATCGTCCGGCGCGACGAGCACGCCCGTCGCGCGGTGCTTGACGAGCTCGAGCGCGCCCCCGGCGGCCGCGGCGACCGTCGGGAGCCCGGACGCTGCGGCCTCGAGAATCACCTGCCCGAAGGTGTCGGTCGTGCTCGGGAAGCAGAAGAGATCGGCGCTCGCGTACACCTGAGAGAGGCCGTCGCCGCGCAGCTCGCCCAGGAACACGACGCCGTCCGGCGCGGCAGCTTCGAGAGACGCGCGCGCGGGACCGTCGCCGACGATCACGAGACGCGCCTCCGGGCAGTGCTCGCGCAGCCGCGCGAACGCGTCGAGCAGGACGTCGATGCGCTTCTCGTTCGAAAGCCGTCCGACCGAGAGGAGGAGGACTCTCCCGTCTTCGAGCAGGTGGTCGCGCAGCACGTCGTTGCGGCGCCGCGGCGCGAAGCGATCTGCATCCACACCGCGGCCCCACACGGCGACGTTCGCGTGGCCGCGCGCGCGCAGCGCATCCGCGACGGCGTGCGTCGGGGCGAGCACGAGGGCGCACTGCCGGTAGAACCATTCGACCCACACATCCAGCGCCTGCGCGACGAGCAGATCTCGTGTGAGGTGCAGCGTGTACGGCACGAGCTCAGTGTGGAAGGAGCCCACGACGGGGATGTCCAGCAGCCGCGCGGCGACGAGCCCGCAGAGGCCGACGGGGCCGGGCGTCGCGACATGGACGACCTGCGGACGCTCTCGCTCCACTGCCGCGAGTACGTCCGTGACGAGCGGGAAGCGCAGCTCGAGCTCCTCGTAGGTCGGAAGCGGCAACGTCCAGTCCGGCGCGAACGAGATCAGTCCCGGCTCGTCCGCGGTCTCCGCGCGCGCGGCCGCCACACGGATGGGAAGCCCTCCGTGCGCGCCTTCGGTTGCCAGGCGGCGCATGGTTCCCGCCACGCCGTTCGCCTCGTCGAAGGTGTCGGTGAAGACCATTGACGTGAGCTCATGGGCCTCCTGTCGCCCGCCGAAGAACGCACCCTCGATCTCGTCGAGCCCGCTCCGCGCGCCGGCATGGTGGTGTGCAGTGCCGAGATAGGGCAGTTGGACCGCCGCCGCCGTGACGAGCGCGGCAAGGCGCGGGCCGGCGGAGTCGAGGCGGTCGAGGCTCACGCCGCCCTCCCGGGCGCGCGCGCCGAGCATGCGCACGAGCTGGCGGCTCGCCGCGGAGATCTCCGCGTGGCGTTCGGCGGGATCGTCCGCGTCCTCGTCGAAGAGTGCGCGCACCTGGATCGCCGCGAGCGGTGAGAGCCTGTGCCCGCCGTCGCGGTACGCGTTGACCGCGAGGGCGCCGAGCGCGTGCGCGAGCTTGACCGTCGAGCCGTGGTCGCCGCCTGGCTCGCCCTCCCCCCTGACGATGGCTGCGAGGAAGTCGGAAGGCGATTCGCCGGCCGCTTGCGTCCATGTCGTCGCGATGTCCAGCGCACCGTGGTCGTCCGAGCCCCCGCTCAGCGCAATCGTGGCGTGTGCGGGCGGATCGACGCCGTGCCGTTCTGCGAGCTTCGCGAGGTACTGCTTCGACGCAGCCTCAGCGAGTCGGCAGGCCAGGACGTTCGTCTCCTCGGGGCGGGCGCCGTTGCGGCCCTCCCACACCGAGAACAGGAGCATGAGCCGCTCCATGTGCGACGGGGTTAACGGCGGGCCCATCCGGTACAGCGGATGCGCGAGCGCGTGCGCGAGGTTGCGCTCGCGCAGGAACGCCACGAGCTCGACGACCGACGGGCGAAACGGCTGAAGGTCGCGATGGTCCTCCTCGCTGAGGTTCCAGACGAGCACGTGGAGCGGGACGTCGTCTTCGGCGAAGCGCGTCGTCACCTCGACGGAGAGGAACGAGTCGGGGAGATGCGCGATGCGCAGCGCGCCCTCGATCGTGTTGTGGTCGCTGATCGTCACGAAGCGCATGCCCCGCTGCTTGCACACGCGGTACACGCGCTCGGGATCCGTGTACGACTCGCCGAGCCGCGCGCGCCTCAGCGCGTAGTTCCCGCTGTCCGTCGACAGGCGGGAATGGACGTGGAGGTCGCAGCGGGCGTCGCGCAGCACTCGACCTGGTGTACAGCGCGGCCAGGACGATCCCTGGCTCTTCGGCGGCTTCGTCACCGAGCCGCACCCGGACGTTCACACGATCTACGCCGGGGCGAGGGATCCGAGCAGCCCGTGCACACCGAGCTCCGTCTCGCCGCGCCACTCGTGGGGGCCCGACGCGAAGAAGAGCGTGCGCTCGCCGCCGGCCATCCCGCCGTTACCGAACGCGAGACCCCACAGGCCGCTGAGCGCGATCGGCTTGCCGTGCGTGTCGTGCAGCGTGCCGTCGAACGCCCAGCCTTCATGCGTGCGGCGGAAGGCGTTGATGTGGCCGTCGCCGAAGTTGCCGACAAGGAGGTCGCCGCCGAAGCGGCCGAACCCGCGCGGCGCGAGCGCGACGCCCCACGGCGCGTTCAGCGGCCCACGATGCGCGACGCGCGCGACGAGGCGCCCGACGCGGTCGAACTCGTCCACGTATCCCCCCGTCGGGTCATCGTTCCCGTTCACCGGCGCACGCCCGACGTAGGTGACGAACACGTGCCCGCCGATGGCGTGGATGCCGAAGGGCGCGTACCACGCCGGAATGCGCGCGTCGACGAAAGCGCCCGTACGCTGCACGCGACGCCAGCGCGCGTCGTACACGTCGATGCGCGCGTTGTGGAAGTCCGTCGCGTAGACGCGGTCGCCGAGGATCGCGACCCCGCGAAAGACCGCGGCGGCGGCGGCCTCGTCCACGACGACGACCGCCGTGTTCGACCAGCTGTTCGGGACCGTCGGCGTCCACGCGCGCAGCATCCCGTCCTCGCACGCGTAGACGAAGCGCGCCGGGTCCGACCTCCCGCGGGCGGTGACCGGGAAGCCCTTCCCCGCGTACGCAGCGATCCCCGTCGGGCCGCCGGCGACCTCTACCGTCAGCAGCTGCTTGCGTCCCGACGCGGAGTAGAGCGTGCTCGTCGAGCTCGCCTCGTTCGACGTCCACCATGGACCGGTCGGCGTCGCCGCGATCCCCCACACGTTGACGAGGGAGCGGTCGACATTCGCTGCGCGGCGGTGCTCGTCGGAGACGAGCCCGCGCACGACGTAGGCGTTGTGCGGGCCTCCGCTGAGCGCGAAGGTCGAGCCGGCGGCGATGCCCGCGAGGACGAGCGCCGTGCCGGCCGCGACGCGCACGCGCTACGACCGAGGCGGCGCCGTCGAGTCGCGGACGACGAGCTTGGTCGAGAGCTCCATCCGCATCGCGTCGACGCGCTTCCCCTCGATGAGGCGCATCAACAGGCTCACGCCCATGCGACCCATCTCGGCGAGCGGTTGGCGGACCGAGGTGAGACGAGGCGTCACGATCACCGCGGGCTCCGTGTCGTCGAACCCCACCACGGACAGGTCATCCGGCACGGAGAGCCCGCGGTTGTGCGCCGCGTGCAGCGCACCGATCGCAACGTTGTCGTTGAAGCCGAAGATCGCGGTGGGCGGATCCGGCAGCGAGAGCAGCTGCTCTGCGGCGGCCGTCCCGCCCGGGATCCGCCAGTCGGAGTGCACGACGAGCTCGGGGTCGAGGAGGATCCCCGCCGCGGCGAGCGCGGCGCGGAAGCCGAGCAGCCGCTCCTCGGTGGCGTACCAGCCGGGCGCGCCGGCGATCGCGCCGATGCGGCGGTGGCCGAGCTCGAGCAGGTGCTCGGTCGCCTCCTTGGCGCCCGCGGCGTGCATCGCGGCGACGCACGCGATCCCGTCCGGCGGCGCCTCGCGTGGGTCGACGACGACGAAGGGGAAGCCCTGCCGCTGCAGCAGGCGCAGCTCGGCAACGGATTCCTCCGGAAGCATCAGGATCGCGCCGTCGGTCGTCCCGCGCATCAGGCGGTCGAGGAGCGACATCTCGCGGTCGTGGTCGTGGAAGGTCGGCGCGAGGACGATGCGCATGTCGCGCTCGTAGAGCGCCTCGGACGCGCCGCTCAGCATCGGGCTGAAGTACGCGTCGGCAACGAGCGGCAGTGTGAGGCCGACCATCCCGGTGCGACCGCTCGAGAGGCCGCGCGCGCCCCGGTTCGTGCTGAAGCCCTGCGCCCGCACGACCTGCAGGACGCTCTCCCGCGTCTCCGGCGCCACGTCGGGCCGGTCGTTCAGGACGCGCGAGACGGTCGCGATCGAGACGCCCGCCAGGTCGGCGATGTCGCGGATCGTCGCGCGGCCGCGAAACGGAGGCTCGGGACGGGAGTCGGCTTGGGCCATTCGGGAGACCATTCAAGCACTCGGAAACGTTTCCGGCAATTCCCGGCCGTACGAACGACATTTCCGGTCCGACTGGAATGCAAAGCCTGCGGAGAGCCCTTGACAGGGAGGCATCTGCCGTGTTAACCGTTCCCGGAAATTTCCGGAACGTGTTCTCGGTTGCTCCCATGTCCGCCCCTGCCGGGCCGAGGAAAGGAAGGCAGATGTCACGTACGACCCGTTCCACCCGCGCCGGGCTCGCCGCGGTCGCCGCCGCCGTGCTGGCGGCGCTGATCGTCGTTGCGGTCGCCGCCGCTCGGTCGTCCGGCCACGCCGGCCCGGCCACCCGCTCCGCAGCCGCCGCCCACCAGTGCCTCGTCATGACGGGCTCGGGCGATCCGGCATTCACGAAGAACTTCAACCCGTTCACCGCAACGGGTCTCCCGAGCGGCCAGTTCGTCAAGGGCGCGGTCTACGAGGGCCTCACGGTCTCGCCCGAGGGCGGCAAGCCGACGCTGCCGTGGCTCGCACGCAGCTGGAAGTGGAGCAACCACAACAAGACGCTCACGCTCCAGATCGCGAAGGGCGTCAAGTGGTCCGACGGGAAGGCGCTGACGGTCAAGGACGTCGTCTACAGCCTGACCGCCGGCCGCCAGAACAAGACCATGGACATCCTCGGCATCACGCGGCCCGACACGAACGTCGCGTCGGTCAAGGCCAAGGGCTCGTCGGTCGTCATCACGCTCAAGACGGCGGACTCGCAGTTCATCGCGTCCACGCTGAACGGCGTGATCGTGATCCCGCAGCACATCTGGTCGAAGGTCGCCGACCCGGCCACGTTCACGAACCCGAATCCCGTGGGCTCGGGCCCGTTCACGCGGATCACCCGCTTCACGACGCAGGACTACGTCCTCAGCAAGAACCCGCACTACTGGCAGGCGGGCAAGCCACTGATCGGCTGCCTCGAGTACGTGCAGGCATCGTCGAACGACGCGGCGCTCGCGCTCGCACAGTCCGGCGCGGTCGACTGGACGCACAACTTCGTCCCGAACGTCGACAAGGCGTACATCTCGAAGGACCCGCAGCACTTCCACGCGTTCTACGCGACGACCGCGTACCCGATCTCGCTCGTCTTCGACAACAACGTCTACCCGTACAGCATCACGGCATTCCGCCAGGCTCTGTCGCTCGCGATCGACCGCGACACGGTCTCGAAGCTGGGCGAGTACGGCTACGCACCGCCGACCGACGCGATCGGGCTCAACGGCCTCTTCCCGCAGTGGGTGAGTGACGCCAAGACCAAGGCTCGCGCCAAGGCGATGGCGACGTACAACCCGACCGCGGCGAAGAAGATGCTGACCGACGCGGGCTTCACCTACAAGGGCAGCAAGCTGATCGACCCGAAGGGCGATCCGGTGAAGCTCGACATCCACGTGATCTCCGGCTGGTCGGACTGGGTCGCGTCGAACCAGATCATCACGAAGAATCTCCAGGCGATCGGCATCGACTCCAACGTCGCGCTCGAGCCCGACTGGAACTCGTGGTTCCCGAACGCGTTCGCAACGAAGAACCCGACGCTGCTCTGGCAGACGGCTTCGCAGGCCTCGCCGTACGGGTACTTCAACGCGAACCTCTCGCAGAACTCGCTCATCCCGTCGGGTCAGGACGCCTCGACGACGGGTAACTGGTCGCACACGTACAACGCGACCGCGACCGGGCTTCTGAACCAGTGGAAGGTCACGCTCGACCCGACGAAGCAGCTCGCGATCGCGACGCAGCTCGAGAACATCTTCCTCGACAACATGCCGATCGTTCCGCTGTTCATCGGGCCGCGTTGGTCGACGTACAGCACGAAGTACTTCCACTGCTTCAACTCGCCGAAGAACTTCTACGGCGACCCGATCTTCTCGACCTATCCGGACAACCTCCTTTCCTTCACCCGCATCTGCCCCGGCGGAAAAGCCGGCGCGTAAGCGGCCCAATGGGGGCTTCGCCGGGCGGGACTTCGGTCCCGCCCGGCGACATACTCCGGCTCACTCACCATGCGCTGGCTCCTACGCCGACTCGTCTTCTACGCCTTCGCGATCTGGGTGGCACTTACCTTGAACTTCCTGCTGCCCCGGTTGATGCCGGGCGATCCGATCGGGGGGGTGCTGCAGCACCTCTCGCCGGCCCAGATCCAGGCGAACCCGGGGATCATCCAGACCTACCGCGCGCTGCTCGGCGGCGGCAAGGGGACGATCTGGCAGGACTACGTCACGTACCTGCACCGGCTCGCGCACCTCAACTTCGGGATCTCGACGTCGAACTATCCGGCGCCGGTGTCGGAGGTGATCGGCCGCACACTCCCCTATTCGATCTTCCTCGTCGGCGTCGCGTTCATCCTCGCGTTCGTGATCGGCACCGTCGTCGGGATGATCGCCGCGTGGCACCGCGGCGGTCCGACCGACACGGTCGTGGTCCCCACGCTGATGGCGTTGAGCGCGTTCCCCGCGTTCTTCACCGCGCTCCTCGGCGTCTACTTCCTCGGGATCAAGCTGCAGTGGTTCCCGATCCAGCACGCGTACGACAGCGGGCTCGTCCCGGGGTTCAACTGGTCCTTCCTCTCGAGTGCGTTCCGTCACTCGCAGCTGCCGATCCTCGTGATCATCTCGGCATACGCGGGCGGCTGGGTGCTGAACATGCGCACGGTGATGATCACCACAACCGGCGAGGACTACATCTCGATGGCGCACGCGAAGGGCCTGAAGGACCGGCGCGTGATGACGCGCTACGCCGGCCGCAACGCGATCCTCCCCCCGCTCAACGGCTTTGCCGCGCAGTTCGCCGGCGCCGTCGGCGGCCTCGTCTTCGTCGAATACGTGTTCAGCTACCCCGGCGCCGGGCTGACGCTCCAGCAGGCGGCGCTCGGTAACGACTACCCCCTCACCCAGGCGCTCCTGCTGGTGTTCGCGATCTGCGTGATCGCATCGAACTTCCTGATGGACATGCTCAACTTCGTCCTCGATCCGCGGGTGCGGGCGAGCTGATGTCGCAGGTCCAGCCCACCGTCGAGCCGGAGCTCGTCCCCCTCAGCGTCGCGGCGTCCGGGAAGCGCGGCCGTCTGCGACTTCCGGCGTGGGTCACCCTGCTGCTCGCGAACCCGAAGTCGCGCTTCGGCCTCACGCTGATCGGCTTCATCGTGATCGCAGCGGCGATCGCGCCGTGGGTCTCGGTCAACAACCCGACCGACTTCAACATCCTCCAGACGCGGCAGGCGCCGTCGTGGCACCACCTGTTCGGCACGACCGACCAGGGCAGCGACATCTTCTCGCAGGTCATGCTCGGCACGCGGCGCTCGCTGATCCTCGGCTTCACGGCGGCGCTGCTCGCAACGGTGCTCGCGACGACACTCGGGATCCTCGCCGCGTACTCGGGCGGCATCGTCGACGAGGTCGTCAACTTCCTGACGAACGTCTTCCTCGTCATCCCGACGATCCCGCTGCTCGTCGTCATCTCGGGCTACCTGAAGGCGCGCGGCATGTCGACGATGATCCTCGTGCTCGGGCTGACGCTCTGGGCGTTCGAGGCGCGCATCCTGCGCGGACAGGCCCTGACGCTCCGAAACCGCGACTTCGTGCAGGCGGCGAAGGTCGCCGGCGAGTCGACCTGGCGCATCGTCTTCGGCGAGCTGATGCCGAACATGATCAGCCGGATCGCCGCGGCGGTCGTGCTCGTCTTCTACATCGCGCTGCTCGTCGACGCAGGGCTCGAGTTCCTGGGGCTCGGCGACAACACACACGTCAGCTGGGGCATGGTGCTCTACTGGGCGCAGACCAACTCGACCGTGCTGCAGGGCGAGTGGTGGCCGTTCTTCTTCCCCGGCCTCTTCCTGGTGATCACCGTCGTCGGCCTGGTCTTCCTGCTCGCAGGCATCGACGAGGTCGGCAACCCGCGCCTCCGCAACCTCAAGGGGACGAAGTGACCGCGGCGGTTCAGCCGCAGCAGGAAGCCGTCGCGCGCGAGACGCTGATCGAGCTGCGCGGCCTGCGTATCGCCTACGGCGACGTGGTCGCGGTCGACGGGATCGACCTGACGATCGGCGCCGGCGAGATCCTCGGGCTCGCAGGCGAGTCGGGCTCCGGCAAGACGACGGTCGCGAACGGCGTGATGCAGATCCTGCGCCCGCCTGCGCACATCGTCGACGGGCAGATTTTCTTTCGCGGCGTCGACCTGACCGGGAAGAGCGTGGAGGAGCTGCGCAAGTTCCGCTGGCGGAATGTCTCGATGGTGTTCCAGAGCGCGATGAACGCGCTCAACCCCGTGATGCGCGTCGGCGACCAGTTCGTCGACATGATGCGCGCCCACGAGCACATCTCGCGGAGGACGGCTCTCGCACGCGCGGGCGAGCTCCTCGACCTCGTCGGTATCGACGCCCGCCGCGTGCGCGCGTATCCCCACGAGCTGTCGGGCGGAATGCGCCAGCGGGTGAT
>CAZDEX010000076.1:0-8982 GCA_964504405.1 uncultured Gaiellales bacterium
CGATCATCGACAACGGCTTCCACATCGCCGTGACCGACCTGCGTGAGGGGGGCACCCTGGAGGAGCTCGGCCGGCTGCCCGAGGAGCACGGCGTCACGTCGTACAAGCTCTTCATGGCCTACAAGGACTCGCTGATGGTCGACGACGAGACGCTGTTCAAGACGATGCAGGTCGCGGCCGAGACGGGCGCGCTCGTGATGGTGCACGCCGAGAACGGCGACGCCATCGAGGTGCTGATGGCCGAGGCGATCGCCGCGGGGAACACCTCGCCGAAGTACCACGCGCTGACGCGCCCGCCCGAGCTCGAGGGCGAGGCGACGAACCGCGCGATCCAGCTCGCCCGCGTCGCGGGCTCGCCGCTCTACGTCGTGCACGTCTCGTGCCAGGAGTCGGCCGAGCCGATCGCGCGGGCGCGCGAGAAGGGCTGGAACATCTACGGCGAGACCTGCACGCAGTACTTCTTCATCGACCAGTCCTTCCTCGACCAGCCGGGCTTCGAAGGCGCGAAGTACGTGTACACCCCGCCGCCGCGCCCGAAGGCGAACCAGGAGGTGCTCTGGAACGCGGTGCGCACGAACGTGCTCCAGGCGATCTCGACCGACCACTGCGCCTACCTCTTCAAGGGGCAGAAGGACGCGGGGCTCGACGACTTCCGCCAGATCCCGAACGGCGGCCCCGGGCTCGAGAACCGGCTGCAGATGATCCACCACTTCGGCGTGCGCGAAGGGCGCATCTCGCTGAACCGGATGGTCGAGCTCCTCTGCACGAACCCCGCGAAGCTCTTCGGGCTCTATCCGCGCAAGGGAACGCTCGCGGTCGGCTCCGACGCCGACGTCGTCGTCTTCGACCCGAAGAAGAAGGTGACCATCTCGGCGAAGACGCACCACTCGAAGTCGGACTACAACCTGTACGAGGGCACCGAGGTGCAGGGGACGCCCGAGGTCGTGCTGCTCCGCGGCAACGTGATCGTCGAGGGCGACCAGCTGCTCGCGAAGCCCGGCAGCGGCCAGTTCATCAAGCGCGCGAAGTTCGGCGACGAGCTCGAGCCCGCCGCGCTCGCGACCGCCTAGAGACCGGGCAGGGCGCGCACGCCGCCCTCCCGCTCCCGATCGGCGCGGGCGCCTCGTCCTTCGCGAACATCGGGCGAAGGACGTAGCACAGGCCTCCGGAGACCAGCAGCGCCCGCGGACGCGGGCAGGTTTTCGACAACCTGTCTCCGGGGATTTCGACCCGGACACTCCCCGGAAGGGGTATCCAGGAACCGCTCGCGGATCCCGATCGGGGGATTCCGACGGATCGACATACAAGTTTCCGCCCCTCGGCCCGTCTTTAGCTCTGTGACTTCCACCCCTCCTGGCCGAAAGCGAGTCTCCCCGATGAACCACCTCCTTCGCCTCGGACTGCTCGTCGCCGCGCTCGCCGCTGTCTGCGCGGCGCCCGCTTCCGCGGCGCCGTCCGCCTCCCTGCGTATGACCGGAACGATTCTCTCCTCGGGTTCTTCGAGCCTCGAGCTCCGGACAAGTGACGGTCGCACGGTCACCTTCCGACTCGTCTCGGGGACGACCTATGTGCAGGACGGACAGCCCGCCACGCAGGCGGCTCTCCTCCCGGGCCGCCCGGCAGTCGTGAAGTACCACCAGGAAGCGGACGGCTCGCTGAAGGCGAAGGAGGTCAAGGTCGACTCGGCGACCGGCGCGGCTTCGGCCCCAATCGTCGTCAGAGGCACGATTCTCGCCCTCTCCGCCGGCACCCTTTCGGTGAAGCCGGACGTGAGCTCGCCCGCTCTGTCCCTCAGGCTCGACGGCGCGACCGTGCTCGATGCGAACGGCCGGCCGCTCGACGTCGGCGCCCTGCACACCGGACTGCACGTGAAGGTCAGGTACCGCGTCGAGCCGGACGGGTCGCTGAAGGCACAGAAGGTCAAGCTCCTCCCCGCGCGGAAGGTCTCGTTCGTCCTCGAGGGCACCCTCGTCTCAGCCGGCGCGACCCTTCGGATTCACGTGCGCGAAGCGCGCGAGAACGGCACCGCGACGCCTTCTCTCGCCGGGGTCATGGTCGCCCTGGGGCTCGCCCCCGGCGCCGTGGTGACCGAGAACCGCCGGGTCAAGCGCGCCGCGGCGCTTGCCGCCGGAGACCGCGTTCAGGTGAGCGGCACGCTGGCGAACGGCGTCTTCACCGCGCAACGCGTCGTCGCCCAACGGATTGCGAAGCACCGGTGATCGGCCGCCGCCCCGATCGCCGCGGCCTCGCACCCGCACGGCGCTACCGGCGCCCGGTCGATCTCGTCGTCGTAATGAACGGCTTCCCTCGGCTCTCGGAGACGTTCGTGCTCCATGAGCTGCTCGAGCTCGAGCGGCACGGGGTTCGCCTGCACGTGATCGCCCTCCGGCGCCCCGAGGAGGCGGTGCAGCAGGAGGCGCTCTCCGACCTGAAGGCAACCGTCGAGTATCTCCCCGATCTCGGTCAGTCCGAGCCGAAGCTCGCGCTCAAGCTCGCGCGCGCCGCGCTCTTTCTGCGCCGGCCGCTCGGATACCTGAACGGGATGGCCGAGATGATCTCGTCGCCGGATTACTCGCGGCGCGAGGTGAGTCGTGCACTCCTGCTCGCGCACCGCATCGTGCGTCTGGGATCGCCGCCGCTCTATCTGCACTTCGCGAATCGCCCGGCTACCGTCGGCCGTTTCGCCGCGCAGCTCACCGGCGTGCCGTTCGGCATCTCGGCACACGCGAAGGACATCTGGCTGACACCGCGGAAGGAGCTCGCGCGCAAGGTACGCGACGCGGAGGTGGTGCTCACATGCACCTCCGAGGGCCGCGCCTACCTCGCCGAGCTCGCCGGCAGCCGGACGCCCGTGGTGCTCGCCTACCACGGCGTGGCGACCGACGACCGGCGCCCGGCGACGACTGCTCGGGGTCCGGCCTCGACCGTCCTCTCCGTCGGGCGGCTGGTCGAGAAGAAGGGCCACGACACGCTGATCCGGGCCGCCGCGCTGCTCCGCGACCGTGGCATCGGCGTCCACCTTCGGATCGTCGGCGAGGGCGCGGAATGGTCGCGACTCCAGCGGCTCGTCCACGAGCTCGGCGTGGACGACAGCGTCACCTTCACCGGGCCGCTCAGCGAGGCGGAGGTGCGGGCGGAGTACGACCGCGCCCACATCTTCGCGCTGGCCTGCCGCGAGCTCGCGAACGGCGATCGTGACGGCATCCCGAACGTGCTGCTCGAAGCGATGGCCCACGGCCTGCCGATCGTCAGCACGCGCTGCCCTGGGGTGCTCGAAGCCGTCGAGGACGAGCGGTCGGCGCTGCTCGCGGAGCCGGACGACGCGGAGGGCGTTGCCGACCGACTCCAGCGGCTCCTCGCCGACGACGTCCTGCGCAGCCGCCTCGGAGCGGGCGCAGCGAGACGAGCACACGAGCGGTTCGACCGGGCGACCAACCTGCCGACCGTCGTCGAGACGCTGCGCGCCGCCGGCCTCGTCAGGCGAGCGCGTGCCGAGGATGGCGGGGACGAGGTCGAGCCGCTGCGCGCGGTCAGCTGATGCGCCTCCTCTACCTCTCGACCGACCCCGGCGTCCCGGTACTCGGTCACAAGGGAGCGTCCGTTCACGTCCGGGCGATGGTCGGCGCACTCGCCGCAGCCGGCGTGGAGGTCGTCGTCGCGTCCCCCCGGATCGCGTTCGAGGGCGAGCGGCTCCATCCGGCCGCGACCCTGGTCGAGATCGCACCGGTGCTGCCGAAGTCGCTGGCCCGCGAGCGGTCGCTGCGCAGCGCGATCGAGCGCCAGGCGTGCGAGATCGCGGCGCTGGCCGCGGCTCTGGGCGTCGATGCCGTCTACGAACGGCTCGCGCTCTTCAGCAACGGCGGCGTCCGCACGGCCGAGGCGCTCGGTGTCCCCCACGCGCTCGAGGTGAACGCGCCGCTCTCGGCCGAGGCGGCGCGGTTCCGGTCGCTTCCGCACCCCGATATCGCCGTCGAGCTCGAGCGCGAGGTGCTCGGCCGGACCGGCCGCGTGCTCGCGGTCTCGCACACGCTCGCGTCGCTGCTCGCGGACTCCGGGGTCGAGGCGGGGAAGATCGAGGTCGTCGGAAACGGGGTGAGCGTGGAGACGGCCCGAGCGCTGAAGCCGCGCCGCGGCCCGCGCTTCACCGCGGGGTTCGCGGGCAGCCTCAAGCCGTGGCACGGCATCGAGGTGCTGCTCGACGGCTTCGCGCTCGCGTTGCGCGACGAGAGCGAGCTCGAGCTCGAGATCATCGGGTCCGGGCCGCTCGCCGACCTCGTGCGGGAAAGCAGCCTCCCCGCTTCGTCCCTTCGCTACCGCGGGCGGCTCACGCACGATGAGACGCTCGCGGCGATGGCGGGCTGGGACGTCGGACTGGCGCCGTACCCGCTGCTCGACGACTTCTACTTCTCGCCGCTCAAGGTCGGCGAGTACATGGCCGCGGGCGCCTGCCCGGTCGTGTCCGACCTGCCGGTGCTGCGGGAGCTGCTCGCAGGGGGCGAGCGCGGCGTGCTCGTCGACCCCGGCGACGCGACGGCGCTCGGGCGCACGCTCGTCGCCCTCGCGCGCGACCGCGACCGTACGCGCAGCGTGGGTGACCGGGCCCGCGCCCATGCGCTCGCATCACTAGGCTGGCAGCGCAACGCCGAGGCGGCGCTCGCCGCTCTCCGACCTCTCGCGTGGGCGGCGTCGTGAGCGCGTCCGAACGCCCGCGGTCCGAGCGCCTGCGCGTCGTCGCCTCGCACTTCCGCAAGGACGTGCGCAAGCAGCGGGGCCGCATCGCCACCGGGATGGCGTTCGCCGTCGTCTACGCGCTCGCGCGCGTCGTGGAGCCGTGGCCTCTCAAGGTCGTCTTCGACCAGGTGCTCTTCCACCACAAGTCGCACGGCTGGCTCCTGCGCCCATTCACGCTGCTCGGCAACCGCCCGGTCGACATCCTCGCCGCCTGCGGCATCGCGCTCGCGCTCGCGGGACTGGTGCGCGGCGTCGCCTACTACTACGAGGACTACCTCCTCGCGACGGCGGCGCAGGACATCGTCTATCGCATCCGCGCCCGACTCTACGCACACCTCCACCGTTTGCCGATGTCGTTCCACCAGCGACGACCGACGGGCGAGCTCCTCGTCCGACTGAGCGCGGACGTCATCCTCTTGCGCGACGTCTTGATCGACTCGATCGTCAACGTCGGCACCGGCGTGATCCTGCTCGTGCTGATGCTCGCGGTGATGCTGGTCGTCGATCCGCTGCTGACCGGCGTCTCGCTGCTCGTCATGCCGCTCATCCTCCTCATGACGACGTACTACGGACCGCGGATCCGGCACAACTCGAAACGGCAGCGCAGGCAGGAGGGGCAGGTCGCAGCGGCGATGCACGAGGCGCTCTCGGCGATGGACGTCGTGCAGCTCCACGGCGCCGCCGGGCGCGAGCAGCAGCGCTTCGGCGAGCTCAACCGACGCAGCCTCAAGCGCGGCACGACGAGCGTGCGGCTCGAGGCACGCATGAACCGCGGGGTCGAGCTCGCGATCGCTGCCGGCACCGTCGTCGTGCTCTGGGTGGGCGCCTGGCGCGCGATGGACGGTGCGATCACGCCGGGTGACCTGATCGTCTTCATCAGCTACCTCCGTGCGGCATATCGGCCCCTGCGCCGCGCGTCGAAGAGCGTCCAGCGTTCGGCGAAGGCGCTCGCCGCGGCCGAGCGCATCGTCGAGGTGCTCGACACCGAGCCCGATCTGAAGGACGAGCCGGGCGCGGTCGACGCACCGCCGCTCCACGGCGACGTCCGTTTCGAGGGCGTCGGCTTCTCGTACACGGGCGACCGCCCTGCGCTGCGCGACATCTCGTTCGACGTCGAGGCGGGGAAGACGGTCGCGATCGTCGGAGAGACGGGGAGCGGCAAATCCACGCTCGTCAGCCTGGCGCCGCGGCTCTTCGACCCCACGACGGGCGTCGTCCGCATCGACGGCGAGGACGTCCGGTCGTACACGCTCGACTCATTGCGCTCGCAGGTTTCGGTCGTCCGCCAGGAGACGGTGCTGTTCGGCATCTCGCTTGCCGAGAACATCCGCTACGGCGCGCCGGACGCAACGGACGAGCAGGTGCGCGCGGCGGCCGACGCAGCGGGGCTCGACGCCCTGGCCGCGACGCTCCCCGACGGCTACGACACTGTGCTCAGCGAACGCGGGGCGTCGCTGTCGGGCGGCGAGCGCCAGCGGGTGGCGATCGCGCGCGCGCTCGTGCGCCGGACGCCGATCCTGATCCTCGACGAGCCGACGACGGGGCTGGACGCACCGCGCCAGGAGGAGCTCGTCAACACGTTGCGCGAGCTTGCGCGAAGGCCGACGACCTTGCTCGTCACACATGACCTTCGTCTGGTCGAGGACGCCGACGAGATCGTCGTACTCGAGCGGGGCCGCCTCGCGGCCCGCGGCACCTACGCCGAGCTTCTGGCCTCGAGCGGCGAGTTCCGCCGCCTGGCCGACGCGCACGCGCGCCTCCGCTCGCCCTCTCGTCGCGCGGCCGCGCGAAGCAGCGACGGGCCCCGGGTGCTCTTCTATTCGCACAACGGCGTCGGGGTCGGGCACCTGCAACGTCAACTCGACCTCGCGAAGGCGTTCCGCGCGCGCCATCCGGACGCGTCCGTCCTGCTCGCGACCGGCTCGCATGCCGCGGCGATGTTCGAGTTTCCGGACGGGATCGACTTCGTGAAGCTGCCGTCGCTCGCCATGACCGATCGCTACCGGAACTGGGAGCCGCGCGATCTGCCCGTCAGACGCGACGACGTCGTCCGGATGCGCGCCGACCTGCTCGAGCGAACGGTCGACGGTTTCGCGCCCGACCTGCTCGTCGCGGATTTCATGCCGGCCGGCCCGTACGGCGAGCTGCTTCCCGCGCTCGACCGGCTCGAGCACCGCGGGGGCGCCGCGATCGCAGGGTTCCGCGACGTCGTGGACGAGCCCGCGTTCGTGCGCGAGCTCTGGGAGGAGACGGGTGTGTACGACGTGCTCCGCGAGCGGTATGCGGCGGTGTGCGTCTACGGGTCGCCCTCGATGATCGACTTCGCGCGCGACTACGGGCTGGACGACCTCGGCGACCGGCTCCGGTACTGCGGCTACCTCGGGCGCGCGCCACGCGAGGCTGGTGACGTCCCGCTCTACGAGCGGCCGCTCGTGATCGCCTCGTGCGGCGGCGGCGTCGACGGGTCGGCGGTGATCGAGACGTTCCTCCACGCGGCCGCGCCGCTTGCGCGCGCCCGGCAAGGCACGTTCCTCGCGGTCACGGGCCCACTGATGGCGTACGACGAGCACACGCGCCTGGGCCGGATCGCCGAGGCGCAGGGGATCGAGCTGCGGCGGGTCGTGCCGGAGCTGCGTGCCCACATCGCCCTCGCGGACTGCATCGTGTCGATGCCGGGCTACAACACGGTGTGCGACATCCTCTCCTTCCGCCGGCCCGCGATCCTCGTCCCGCGGCTCGGGCCGAGCCGGGAGCAGCTGCTGCGCGGCGAGCGTCTCGAGCAATGGGGCTCGGCGCGCCTCCTCGTCGATCCTGACAGCGCGACGCTGCGCGACGAGCTCGCCGCCGCGCTCGACGGCCCGCCGCCGCCGCCGGCGCCGGTCGCCCTCGACGGCGCCGAGCGCGCGTGTGACGTATTCGACACCGTGCTCTCGCGCGCGGCCGTGAAGTGACCATGTACCGCCCCCGACCCGCCACCCGTCTGGAGGACTCAATGCGCATTCGCCGTGTCACGATCCTTGCCGCAACCGCCGCCCTCGTCCTCGCCGCCTCGGCGGCGGCCGCCGCGATCGCGGTCACCGTCAACCTGCAGGGCGGCACCGGCTCGCGAACGCTCAAGGCGTGCGGCGCCCTGCACCATTTCACGCTGTACCGCGCCGGCGCCACGATCAAGATCGACGGCGCCGTGCGCCCGGCTCCGGCGTCCTTTCGCGTGAAGCTGAAGGTCAAGCAGTGCCTCCGCGGCGCCTTCCGGACGGTCTGGACCGGCGGCGCCCACGAGGCTGCGGGCGGCACCTTCCACGGCGTCTACGTCGCACGGCGGCGCGGGATGTTCTCCGCGCGTGCCTATGTTCGCGTCGGTACCGCGACGATCAAGAGCGACAAGCGACACTTCCAGGTGCGCTGAGAGCTCGCCTCGCCGCGCTCTCAGCGCGCGCTACTCGTCCGAGGACGTGGCTTCGTCTCGACGCGAGCGCTCGTTGCCGAGCTGCCGTTCGGTCTGCTCGATCCAGCGGCGCATGCCCGTGAGGTGGTCGTTCGTGTCGTCGACGGACGCCCGCTGGCGCTGGATCTCGTCCTCGCCCGCGCTCAACCGCTGCCGGACGCGCGCGACGTGGTCGGCCGCCGACCGGTTGGCTGCTTCGCGCTCGTCCATTTGAGGAAGTTTTGACCATAGTTCGCAAATCACAAACGTTCCTCGTGCCGGCGCCGGCGCTGCGACGCTCAGCGCGTCTGCGGGAAGCCCAGATCGACCTTCGACGTCGCCGGGTCCGGCCAGCGTGAGGTGACGACCTTCGAGCGCGTGAAGAAGTCGATTCCCTCGGGGCCGTAGATGTGCCGGTCGCCGAAGAGCGAGCTCTTCCAGCCGCCGAACGAGTAGTACGCCACGGGCACCGGGATGGGGACGTTGATCCCGACCATGCCGGCCTGCACGTCGAACTGGAATTGGCGCGCCACGCCGCCGTCGCGCGTGAAGATCGCCGTGCCGTTGCCGTACGGGTTCTCGTTGATCATGCGCACCGCCTCGTCGTAGGTCGACACGCGCGTCACGCCGAGCACCGGGCCGAAGATCTCGTCCTCGTACGCCTTCATCCCCGGCTTCAGGTCGTCGAGCAGCGTCGGCGCGAGGAAGAAGCCGTCGTCCGGCGCGCCCTCGCGGCCGTCGACGACGACCTTTGCGCCCTCGTCGGCGCCGATGTACGACGCGACCTTGTCGCGATGCTCCCGCGTGATCAGCGGGCCCATCTCGCT
>CAZDEX010000077.1:0-8943 GCA_964504405.1 uncultured Gaiellales bacterium
GAGGCGACGCGGCGAACCGTTCTGCTCGCGCACATTCGCATCTCCGAGCAGCTGCGACTGCTCGACGACACGCGAATCTCACCGGCCGAGCAACGCACCGCCAAAGAGCGGATCGCCGAGGAGGTGACGCTGCTCTGGCAGACCGACGAGGTGCGCCATGACCGGCTGCGCATCTCGGACGAGATCCGCCACGGCCTCTGGTTCTTCGAGCACAGCCTCATGTCGGCCACGACCGACCTGCTCGAGGAGTGGCGCGAGCGCGTGCCCGGGTCTCCCCCGCGCCTCGTCTTCGGGACGTGGATCGGCGGCGACATGGACGGCAACCCGGCCGCGGGCCCGGCGTCGATGCGCGAGGCGATCGACCGCGCGCGTGCGCTCGCGCTCTCGCGCTATCGCACGGAGGTGCGCGCGCTCGCCGTCGAGATCGCGTCGGCGCGCTCTCTGGTCACCGTCTCGCAGGAGCTGGAAGCGTCGATCGCGCGCGACGAGGCGGAGCTGCCGTACTACGCCGAGGAGATCGGCGCGCGCAACGAGCTCGAGCCGTACCGGCGGAAGCTGTCGTTCATGTGGTGGCGCCTGGGCAACGACGGCTACCGCCACGCGGAGGCGCTGCTCGAGGATCTCGCGATCATCCGGCGCTCGCTCGTCGAGCACGGCGGTCGACGGGTCGCGGAGGGCCGCATCGCGCGGCTCGAGCGGATGGTCGAGACCTTCGGCTTCCACGTCGCCAAGCTCGACGTCCGGCTGCACGCACGCGACCTCGGCTCGGAGCGCGCCCATGAGGCGCTCGCGGCCGCCCGCGAGCTCCAGCTCGAGACGCTCATCGTCTCCGGCACGTCGACCGCCGACGATGTCCGCCGCGCGCGTTCGTCGACCGACCTGTCGGTCGTGCCGCTGTTCGAGACGGTCGACGACCTCACCGCGGCGCCCGCGATCCTCGACGAACTGCTCGCCGAGGAGCCGCGCGCGATGGAGGTCATGGTCGGCTACTCCGACTCGGGCAAGGACGGCGGCTACCTCGCCGCGCAGTGGGCGATCTACCGCGCGCAGGAAGAGCTCGCGGCGGTTGCGGCGAAGCACGGCGTGGAGCTGACGATCTTCCACGGCCGCGGCGGCTCGGCGGGACGCGGGGGCGGGCCGACGCACGCGGCGATCGCGTCGCAGCCCGCGGGCCATCCGCCCGGTCGCGTCAAGCTGACCGAGCAGGGCGAGACGGTGTCGTTCAAGTACGGGCTCGAAGGCCTCGCGCGGCGCAACCTCGAGGCGGCGCTCGCCGGCACCCTGCTCGCGACCTATCCGGAGCGGCTGCCCGCCCCGCCCACGCCCGACGACCGCGCTGTTCTCGACTCGCTCGCGGAGGTCTCACGCGGCGCCTATCGGTCATTCGTCTGGGACGCGCCCGCGTTCGTGCAGTTCTTCCGCTCGTTCACGCCCGTCGACGAGCTGTCGCTGCTGGAAATCGCATCGCGCCCCGCGCGCCGCCCGAACGACGCCGAGTACCTGCCCTCGCTGCGCGCGATCCCGTGGGTGTTCTCGTGGACGCAGAACCGCGTGCTGCTGCCCGCATGGTTCGGCGCAGGCTCGGCCTTCGCGTCTGTCGACGACCGGGTGTTGCGCGACCTCTACGAACGGCTGCCGTTCTTCCGCGCGATCGTCGACAACCTCGAGATGACGCTCGCGAAGTCGAGCCTCTCGATCGCGCGCGGCTACCTCCGCCTCGTCGACGACCCGGCGCCGTTCGAGGAGATCGAAGCCGAGCACGCGCGCGCCGTCGCCGGTGTCCACGCCGCGACGGGTGTCGCGCGGCTGCTCGAACGGCAGCCTGTGCTCCTGCGCTCGATCGCGCTCCGGAATCCGTACGTCGACCCGATGAACGCGGTGCAGGTCGAGCTCCTGCGCCGCCATCGCGCGGGCGACGCGACGGCTCAGCTGCCGCTGCTGCGCTCGATCACCGGCATCGCTGCCGCGTTGCGCAACACGGGCTGATAATCCACGCGTGGCAAAGCTCGATCACGCCGAGTGGTGGAACATCCGCCGCGCGCAGAGCCGCAAGCCGGCGACCTACCGCTGCCCGCTCTGCGGCTACCAGCTGCACGCGATGAGCGCGCACGCGGTGATCGCGCCGGAAGGCGACGTCGACCGGCGGCGGCATGCGCACCTCGAGTGCGTCGCAGCCGCGCTGAAGTCCGGTCGAATGCGCACCTACGACGATTGGCGCAAGGCGCAGCCGAAGAAACCCGGATTGATGGCGCGCCTGTTGCGGCGCTACGACTAGCACGCGATGTGAATCTGATTCCCGAAGCGAACCAGATTCAGGGGTTTCGATCTTCAGCGACCGTCGGCGTAACCCTCGATTCTGGTTGGCCTCCGGCGAATCAGAATCAGATGCGCGTGACGTCGAAGCGCGGTCTGTACCTCGCTTCGAACGCGTCGATCTCTGCCGCACGCTTGAGCGTGCGCGCGACGTCGTCCAGGCCGTGCACGAGCGTTTCCTGCGTATGCGGATCGAGCGCGAAGGCGACGACGAGCCCGTCGGGGTGACGGATCTCGAGCGCCTCGAGGTCGACCGCCAACTCGTTGCGCGCAGCGACCGCCTCACGCAGCTTCGCGAGGTCCTCCGCCGGCACCTCGATCGGCGCGAGACCGGTGTTGATCGCGTTCTGGCGGAAGATGTCGCCGAACGACGGCGCAAGCACGACGTGGAAGCCGTAGTCCTCGAGCGCCCAGGCCGCATGCTCGCGCGACGACCCGCAGCCGAAGTTGCGGCCCGCGATCAGGATCGACGCCCCAGGCGCGGCGTGCAGCTCGAACGACCGGTCCTTCATCCAGTCGAAGAACAGGAACTCGCCGTAGCCGGAGCGCTCGATGCGCTTCAGGAACTGCTTCGGAATGATCTGGTCGGTGTCGACGTCGGGCCGGTCGAGCACCGCGACCGTCCCCGTGACAGACGGCAGAGGTCTCATCCAAGCTCCCGCACGTCGGTGAAGTGGCCGGCAACCGCGGCGGCCGCGGCCATCGCCGGGCTGAGCAGATGCGTGCGCCCGCCGGCGCCCTGCCGCCCCTCGAAGTTGCGGTTCGACGTCGACGCGCAGCGCTCGCCCGGGGAGAGGATGTCGGGGTTCATCCCGAGGCACATGGAGCAGCCGGCGCGCCGCCACTCGAAGCCGGCCGACTCGAACACCTCGCGCAGCCCTTCGTCCTCGGCCTGGCGCTTCACCTGCGCGGAGCCCGGCACGACGATCGCCTGGACGCCGTCCGCGACACGGCGACCCGCGACGACCTGCGCGGCCGTGCGCAGGTCCTCGATGCGCGCATTCGTGCAGGAGCCGATGAACACCTTGTCGATGCGCACGTCGACGAGCGGCGTGCCCGGCGCGAGATCCATGTAGCGCAGCGCGCGCTCGACGGCGTCGCGCTGCTCGGCGTCGTAGTCGCCCGGATCCGGGACGACGCCGTCGATCGGCGCGACCATCCCGGGATTCGTCCCCCACGTCACCTGCGGCTTGAGCGACGCGACGTCGACGACGACCGCCGCGTCGAAGGTCGCACCCTCGTCGGTGTGCAGGTCGCTCCAGTCGGAGTCGACGAACGCCGGGCGGCCCTCGAGGTAGGCGCGCGTCGTCTCGTCCGGCGCGATCATGCCCGCGCGGGCGCCAGCCTCGATCGACATGTTGCAGATCGTCATCCGGCCTTCCATGGACAGGCTGCGAACGGCTTCGCCCGTGTACTCGATCACGTGGCCGCGACCGCCCGAGACCCCCAACTGGCCGATGGCCGCAAGCACCATGTCCTTGGCAGACAAACCGAACGGGAGCGCGCCCTCGAAGCGCACCTCCATCGTCTGCGGCAGGGACTGCGGCAGGGTCTGCGTCGCGAGCACGTGCTCGACCTCCGACGTCCCGATGCCGAACGCGAGCGCGCCGAACGCGCCGTGCGTCGAGGTGTGCGAGTCGCCGCACACGATGGTCATGCCCGGCTGCGTCAGGCCGAGCTCCGGTCCGATCACGTGCACGCTCCCCTCGCGCCCGCTGCCCGTGGCGAAGAGCCGCACCCCGAACTCGTCGCAGTTCGCGCGCAGCGCGTCCAGCTGCTGCTTCGCGAGCGGATCCGTGACCGGCCCGTCGAGCGTCGGCACGTTGTGGTCCATCGTCGCGACCGTGAGGTCGGGGCGGCGCACCGGCTGGCCGTTCACGCGCAGCGACTCGAACGCCTGGGGGCTCGTCACCTCGTGCACCAGGTGGAGGTCGACGTAGAGCAGCGCGGGCGCACCCTCGTCCTGCGCGACGACGTGCGCGTCCCAGATCTTCCGGAACAGGGTCCGCTTCACTGCGTGCGCTCCTTCGCGTAGGAGCCGAACAGGCGCACCTCGCGCGTCAGCGACCGCAGCTCCTTGAGCGCCGGGCGCGTCGTCGAGTCGAAGACGTGCCCGTCGAGCACCGCGTCGAAGCGATAGCGCCAGGGCGAGTTCGGGAGCGGGCGTGAGACGAGCTGCACGAGGTTCACATCGTTGCGCGCGAACGCGCCGAGCGCGCGGAAGAGCGCGCCGGGCTGGTGGTCCGTGACGAACGACAGCGCCGTGCGCCAGCCTTCGCCGCCGGTGACCTGGGTGTACGGCGCGAGCGCGACGAAGCGCGTGAACGCGCCGGGCAGGTCGCCGACGTCCTCGGCCACGACGTCGAGCCCGTACGCCTCGGCGGCCTCGCTCGAGGCGATCGCGAGCTGGCGCGTGTCCTCGTGCTCGACGACCTCGCGCGCGGCGTCTGCCGTCGTCGCAGCCGGGATGCAGCGCACATCCCAGCTCGAGAACAAGGTGCGGCACTGGTCGAACGCGGCGGGGTGCGAGCGCACGACCGTCGCGTCGGCGAGCGTGGCACCGGGAAGGCCGAGCACGTTGTGGCGGATCGGCAGCGTCGCCTCGCGCACGATCGACAGGCCGGCGCCGTACAGCAGATCGTGCGTCTCCGCGATCGGCCCGATCAGCGAGTTCTCGATCGGCAGGACGCCCAGCTCGACCTCCGCCGCGCAGGCTGCCGCCACGACCGCCGTGAAGCTCGGGAGGTCGACGACGCGCGCCGCGTCGGGGGCGAGAACGGCCGCCGCAGCGTCGCTGTGGCTGCCGCGGGGGCCGGGATAGCCGACGGAGGCCGTCATCTGCTCCCGAAGTCCAGCTTGATCGGCAGCCCGCACGTCGCACAGTGGGTGCGTGCGGCGCCCTTGTGCGCAGCGCGGACGACCGGAACCGGCACGGAGCATGTGCACGTTGCCGAAGTCATGACGGTGTTGTTGCCCATGCCCTCTCCTCCAGTGGAATGCGACGGTCGAGCGAGGCCAGCACGGCATCGCCGAACGAAGCGGTTGTTGCAGTCCCTCGGGCATCCGGGGTCGGATGCGTGACGAGCACCTCGTCGACCGCCTTGCGCAGCACCACCGCAAGGTCGCGACGCCCGAGCGCATGCTCGAGCAACAGCGCAACCGAGCGCAGCATGGCCGTCGGGTTCGCGGCGCCCGTGCCCGCGATGTCGGGCGCCGAGCCGTGGACGGGCTCGAAGATCCCCGGGCCGCCGTCGCCGAGGCTTGCGGACGCGGCGAACCCGAGCCCGCCGGTGACCGCGGCCGCGATGTCGGACAGGATGTCGCCGAACATGTTCTCGGTGACGACGACGTCGATCTGCTCCGGCGACGACACGACCTCCATCGCGAAGCTATCGACGAGCGCGTGGCGCACTTCGACATCGGGATAGTCGCTCGCGACCTCACCGGCGACGCGCCGCCACAGGCGCGACGTGTCGAGCACGTTCGCCTTGTCGACCGACACGAGCGAGCGGCGGCGGGAGCGCGCGAGCTCGAACCCGCGGCGCACGACGCGCTCGATCTGAGCTGGCGTGTACTCGCAGGTGTCGAAGACCGTGCCGTCGTCACGCGTGCCACGCGCGCCGAAGTACAGACCGCCCACCAGCTCCCGAACGATCACCATGTCGACCCGGTCCTGCGTCGCCGGGCGCAGGTTCGCGTAGACGTCGAGCGCCTTTCGCAGGCCGAGGAGCCCCTGCTCCGGCCGCACGCTGCCGCCGTCCCACTTCGGGCCGCCGACGGCGCCGAGCAGGACTGCGCGCGACTCCCGGCACGCCGCGAGCGTCGGCTCGGGCAGCGGCTCCCCGAACTCGTCGATCGCGGCGCCGCCGAACGGCAGCCGGACCACTTCGACATCGACGGGCAGGTGCTCGAGCACGCGCACGGCCTGCTCGGTCACCTCGGGCCCGATCCCGTCACCGGGCAGCGCGGCGATCAGCTCACCCACGCGCCACCTCCCGCTTCACGAGGTCGAGCACGAAATGGATCAGCTCTTCGACTCCTTCGTCGGAGAGCGGCCCGTCGTTGACCGACTTCAGGTGCTCGACGAGCGCGGCCTCGCGCGCCGGATCCAGGAACGCGATCCCGTTCTGCTCCTTGTAGCGGCGCAGCTCGGCGACCTGCTCGATGCGCGCGTTGAGCGTGGCGAGCAGCTGCTCGTCGAGTGCGGTGATCTGGTCGCGGTACGTCTCGATCACGCGGCCACTCCAAGCCGGTCGAGAAGCTGGTCGACGTCCGCGTCGATGTGCACGCCTCCCCGCACGTCGACGACGTTCGGCGTCTTGAGCCCCGTGCCCGTGACGAGCAGGACGACGCGGTCGTTTGCACCGAGCTCGCCCGCGGCGGCAGCGGCGCGCAGCGCGCCGACCGTCACGCCTGCGGCGGTCTCGCCGAAGACGCCCGTCGTCGCAGCGAGCAGCGACATGTTCGGGCCGACGTCCTCTTCGGGAACCGCGTAGATCGCGCCGCCGGACGCGCGCGCGGTCGCCGTCGCCAGGTCGCCGTCTGCGGGCGCGCCGATCGCGAGCGACTGCGCGATCGTGTTCGGCCGCACCGGCGAGACGGGCCGCTCGTCGGCGAACGCGGATGCAACCGGGGAGCAGCCTTCCGCCTGGCCGCCGTAGATGCGTGGGCTCTCGCCTTCGATCAGGCCGAGCTGCGCGAACTGTCCGAAGCCCTGCCAGAGCTTCGTGAAGAGCGAGCCCGACGCGACCGGGGAGATGATCGCATCGGGCGTGCGCCAGCCGAGCTGCTCGGCGATCTCGAACGCAAGCGTCTTCGAGCCCTCCGCGTAGTAGGCGCGGAGATTGACGTTGACAAAGGCCCAGTCGAGCTCCCCTGCGAGCTCGACGACGAGGCGCGAACAGTCGTCGTAGCTCCCGCGCACGGCGTACATCTCGCCGCCGTAGACGCCCGTCGCGCGCAGCTTCTCGGGCTCGACCGTGTCGGGATAGAGGACGACGGAGCGCATCCCGCTCGCGGCGGCACGCGCGGCGACAGCGTTCCCGAGGTTGCCGGTCGACGCGCACGCCAGCGTGTCGGTGCCGAGCTCCTCGGCCTTCGCAGCCGCGACTGCGACAACGCGGTCCTTGAACGAATGCGTCGGGTTCGTGTGGTCGAGCTTGAGATACACCTCGCCGACTCCCACCGCCTGCGCGAGCCGTGGCACGCGCACGAGCGGCGTCCACCCCGGCCCGCTCGAAGCGTCGGCCGGCGCCGCCGTCGGCAGCAGCGCCTCGTAGCGCCAGATCGAGCGCGGCCCCGCGGCGATCCGCTCGCGCGTCGCCCGGCGCGCCACGTCGTCCCAGTCGTACACTGGCTCGAGCGGTCCGAAGCAGCGCGCGCAGGAGCCACTCGCAACTGCGGGATACTCCGCCTCACAGACGCGGCATCTGAGTGTTTCGACGGCCATCAGACGGATCCACCATACTTTACAAAATGAAGTTTCGCCGGATCGACGATCTCCCGCCCTACGTCTTCGCGACGGTCGACCAGCTGAAGCGCGAGCTGCGGCGCGACGGCCGCGACGTGATCGACCTCGGCTTCGGCAACCCCGACATCCCGTCGCCCGAGATCGCCGTGGAGAAGCTGCGCGAGGCCGCCCTCAACACGCGCAACCACCGGTACTCCGTCAGCCGTGGGATCGAGCAGCTGCGGCGCGCGGTCTCCGAGCACTACGCGCGGAGCTTCGGCGTCGAGCTCGACCCCGAGACGCAGGTCGCGAGCACGATCGGCGCGAAGGAGGGTCTCGCGCACCTGATGTGGGTGCTGGTCGAGCGCGGCGACACCGTCGTCGTGCCGACGCCCGCGTACCCGATCCACCGCGTCGCGCCGCGACTGGCCGGCGCCACCGTCGTCACGACTCCCGCCGAGGGTGGCGTCGACGCGATCGCCGACGCGGTGCAGGAGGCGCGGCCGCGCGTCGTGATCGTCTCGTTCCCGCACAACCCGACGACCGCCGTCGCCACGCGCGAGGAGATGCAGCGGCTGGTCGACCTCGCGCGCGAGCACGAGTTCCTGCTCGTGCACGACTTCGCGTACGCGGACATCGCCTTCGACGGCCACGAGCCGCCGTCGATCCACGCCGCGGACGGCGCGCACGAGTGCGCCGTCGAGCTGTACAGCCTCACGAAGTCCTTCTCGATGGCCGGCTGGCGCGTCGGCTTCGTGCTCGGGCGCGCGGACGTCGTCGGCGCGCTCGCGAAGCTGAAGTCGTACCTCGACTACGGCACGTTCCAGCCGATCCAGATCGCCTCGACCGTCACGCTGCGGGAAGCACAGGAGTACCCCTCGGAGGTCTGCGCGATCTACAGGAGCCGGCGCGACACGCTGATCGCGGGCCTCGGCCGTGCCGGCTGGGACGTCGAGCCCCCGCGCGGCACCATGTTCGTCTGGGCGCCCATCCCCGAGCAGTTCGCCGAGCTCGGCTCGCTCGAGTTCGCGCTGCGGCTCGCCCGCGAGGCGAACGTCGCGGTCAGCCCCGGCATCGGGTTCGGCGACGGCGGCGACGGTCACGTGCGCTTCGCGCTCGTCGAGAACGAGCAGCGCATCGGCCAGGCGACGCGCGCGATTCGCAAGCTGCTCGCCCACTAG
>CAZDEX010000078.1:0-8795 GCA_964504405.1 uncultured Gaiellales bacterium
TCGAGCTGCTGATCGAGATCTGGAACGAGTGGCAGCCCGACTGCGTCTTCATGCCGTCGCACCACGACGTCCACCAGGATCACCAGACGATCGCGAACGAGGGCCTGCGCGCGTTCAAGCGCACGACGATCCTCGGCTACGAGATCCCGTGGAACAACTTCGACTTCTCGTACCAGGCGTACCTCGCCCTCGAGCAGCGGCACATCGAGCGCAAGGTCGCCGCGCTGGAGAAGTACGCGTCGCAGCAGCACCGGCGGTACGCAAACGCCGAGTACGTCTGGAGCGTCGCGCGCACGCACGGGATCAACGTGAACCGCGAGTACGCCGAGGTGTTCCAGGTGTACCGCGTCGTCGCGTAGAGGAGCAGCTCGACCGTGTTGAAGCTGATCGGCTTCGTCCTGCCCCTCGGGCTGGACACCTTCGCCGTCGCGGCCGCACTCGGGATGCGCCGGCTCCCACCGCGCGAGCGGCTGCGGGTCAGCCTTCTGATGTCCACGTTCGAGATGACGATGCCGGTGGTCGGGCTCCTCCTCGGCCGTGGGCTCGGCGCGCTCGTCGGCTCCGCCGCCGACTGGGTCGCGATCGCAGTCCTCGGGGCCCTCGGGGCGTGGATGCTGCTGCATGACGAAGCGGACGAAGGAGCGCAGGTCGCTGCACTGCAAGGCGGCTCGGTGCTCATGCTGCTCGGTCTCGGCATCTCGATCAGCCTCGACGAGCTCGCGATGGGGTTCACGATCGGGCTCCTCCGGCTCAACCTCTGGCTCGCAGTCGTGCTGATCGGCGCCCAGGCGTTCCTCGTCGCGCAGCTCGGTCTCCGCCTCGGCGCGAAGCTGGGCGAGAGCCTGCGAGAGCGGGCAGAGCAGCTGGCCGGTCTCGCGCTGCTCGGGCTCGCCGTGTTGCTGCTCGTCGAGAAGACCTGAGTAGTCACCCGGAACGGGGATCCCCCGTCGCGCCGGCCGGTGATCGCAGCGCTCGCGGGCAGCGCCGATCCCGAGACGATGAGCCGCAACACCGCCCGCAGCACGGCAGTCACCGTGGCGTTCCTCGCCGCGGCCGCGATCGTCGTCAACGCGGCGCCCGCCTCCGCGCCGCTGACGTTCCAGAAGTACCCCGACGCCTTCGGTGGGCGCGTCGCCCCTCACGCCGTCGTGCCGATCTGGCGCGAGCAGGCGACGCCGGCGCGCTACAGCGTGCACCAGGTGCGGTGCGCCTCCCCGGCCGCGGCGCCCAGCGGTACGGCTTGCTTCGTGACCGGCCCGTAGTCACAATCGGCACATGACCTCGATCGTCCAGAAGGCGATCGCCGAAGAGCACCACCTCGAGGAGATCGCGCGCGACGGCTACGCGCCCGCGACGCTCCCGATCGTGCTCGGCGTGATCGTCATCGCGCTCACCGTGATCGTCGGGCTCTCGCTCGGCGTCACGATGGCCGTCTACTACCTGACCTGACCGTCACTTGTCTCCGTCCGCAGCGACCGGCAGGATGCATCGCAGTCGGCCTACTGCGGCCGGAGACGGAGGGTCAGGGGTCGCAGTACGGACTCGTGCGCCTTTCCGTGGGTCAACTACTCGATAGGGAGGGCACGAAATGCAGAGGAGGTACTGGCGTGCCGCCGCGGTCCTGGCCGTGGTGGGCGCCTTCTTCGTCGTGGTCGGAGGAGCCGGCGCGGCGACCGTCGGGACGCCGACCGCGAGCGGTCCGTGCGTCAGCTGGACGCCGGACGGCAGGGGCGGGATCGCATCCGCCGCGGTCGGTTGCTGGGGCGGCGGGTGGGGCTACGAGCCGTACGCCTGGAGCTCGCTCGCGGTGCCGATCACGGTCGGCACGGGCGGGACGCTGCAGCTCGACTGGCTGATCCGGTCGACCGACAGTCCGTACTACGACCCCGTGTACATGCACCTCGACGGACCGTCCGGCAGGATCGCGACCTACGCCTCCGCCGCCGGCGCCACGTGGGGCTGGATGCACGCAAGCACCGACCTCAGCCCCTACAGAGGGCAGACGCTCGTGCTGCATCTCGACGTGCGCCAGGACGGCTACGGCGACCAGACGCAGGCGCTGATCGCCAACTGGTCGTTCGGCGACACGACCCCGCCGACGATCGTCGGCATGCCCGCGAATCAAATCGCGGAGGCGACCGGCCCCGCCGGAGCGCCGGTCAGCTACACGGCTCCGACGGCGACGGACGACACCGACCCGCATCCGGCGGTCACGTGTGCGCCCGCGTCCGGGTCCGTGTTCCCGCTCGGCCTGACGACCGTGACGTGCACGGCGACGGATGCGAGCGGCAACTCGAGCTCGAGCAGCTTCACGGTGTCTGTGCGTGACACGACGCCGCCGATGGTCACGGTGCCGGCAGATCAGACGATCGACGCCACGAGCCCGTCCGGTGCGCCGTTCACGTTCACGGCCACGGCAACGGACCTCGTCGACGGCGCGACCGCGGTGACGTGCACCCCTGCGAGCGGCAGCGTGTTCACGTTCGGCGACACGACCGTCTCGTGCTCGTCGACCGACGCGCACGGCAACACCGGGACCGCGTCGTTCCACCTGACCGTACGCACGGCCGCGCAGATGCTCGCGCGACTCGCTGCCGCGGTGGACGGTATCGGGCCGGGCAAGAGCCTCGCAGCGAAGCTCGCGTCGGCCGGGTCGGCGCTCGCCGCCGGCGACAACGCGCGTACGACCAACGTCCTCCGGGCGTTCCTGAACGAGGTTGCCGCGCAGTCGGGCAAGAAGCTGACCGCCGACCAGGCGACGAGCTTGTCGACGGCTGCAACGCGGCTGACCGCCGTTCTCGGCGGCTGATCGATCGCTGGGCGGCGGGGCGGTCTATCCGTCCCGCCGCCCGAGCTCGGTAGGCAGGTCGCGCGCGTGCAGCACGACGAGCGACTTCGTCGGCCGCGTCAGCGCGACGTAGAGCTCGCGCAGCTCGATCAGCGCCGGCTCGACGACGATCACATGGTCGAACTCGAGGCCCTTCGACTGCCGGGGCGTGAGCACGGGCACCAGCTCGTCGTCCGGCACCCCGTCGACGAGCTCTTCGGGGACGATCACGGCGAGCAGCCCGTCGGGGGCGGCCTCGGCCGCGCGGAAGGCCTCTGCGAGCAGGTGCTCGGGCTCGACGCGGCGGACGGTCGGCGGTGCAGCGCCCGTGCGGTAGGAGATCGGGGGCGCGACGCCCGGCGCGATCGTGTCGAGGAGCGGCAGCGCGAGCTCGATGATCTCGCGCGGCACGCGGTAGGCGTGCCGAAGCTCCTCGATCGTCGCGTCGGTACCGCGAGGCAGATGCGGCAGCACCGACTCCCATGCCGAGTAGCGAATGGCGCCGGTCGCCTGCGCGACGTCGCCGAGGATCGTGAGCGCGCCGTCTCGCGCGCGACGCGCGACCATGCGCAGCTGCATCGGCGTCAGGTCCTGCGCCTCGTCGACGATCACGTGACCGAACGCGCGCGGCGGCGCGTCGATCAGCGATCGCGCTTCGTCGAGGAGCGGGATCTCGCCGTCCGACCACGCCGGCCCGCGCCGGAAGAGCAGCTTTTGCTCGTCGTCGTCGAGGATGCCGTCGGCTGCCTCTGCCAGCGCGGCGCGCGAGCTGAGGAGCGAGTGCACCAGCTTGTCCGGTGATACGAGCGGCCACGCGGCCTTGACGACGCTGTCGAGGTAGCCCTTCGCGCGCAGCGCTCTCTCAACCTCGTCGAAGTTGCGGACTGCGCCCGCGCCGTGCACGCGACCGTACGCCTCGTAGAAACGGCGGAGCAGGCTCATGCGAAACCGCTCGCGCGCGGCGGCGGTCGTCCCCTGCTCGCGCGCGGCCTCGAGCACGTCGCGCACCTCCCGCTCGCGTACCGAGACGAACGAGCCCTCGAGCCGCAGCACGAGCTCGACGGGCTCCGAGGCGAGGCGCAGCTCGACGGCCCGGCGGACGACGTCGGCAAGCCGCAGGTCGGCCTTGAGCTCCGCGACGGCCGGTTTGTCGCGCAGCGTGGGGACGACGCCGTCGACGAGCTCGCCGACGGCGCGCTGCTCGACGCTGTCCTCCCCGAGCGCGGGCAGCACGTGGCTCACGTATTCCATGAAGGTCCGATTCGGCCCGACGACGAGCACGCCGCGGTACTGGAGATTCTCGCGCGCGGTGTAGAGGAGCCACGAGGCGCGGTGCAGTCCGACCGCCGTCTTGCCCGTGCCCGGCCCGCCCTGGATGACGAGCGGCTGGTCGGGGTCGTGTGTGATCAGGCGGTACTGGTCGGCCTGGATCGTGGCAACGATGTCGCGCATGTGCAGGTCGCGGTTGCGCTCGAGCTCTTCGAGCAGGAAGTCGCCGACCGCCGCGCCGTCGACGATCGAGCCGTCGAGCGCCTCGTCGGCGATGTCGAGCAGCATGCGGCCGTCGGTGCGGAAGCGGCGCCGCAGCGTGACGCCGTGCGGATCCTGCGGAGTCGCCGTGTAGAACGCGCGCGCCGCGGGCGCCTGCCAGTTGACGACCAGCCGGCGCTGCTCCTCGTCGTGCACCCAGCGGCGGCCGACGTACAGGGGGCGGCGCATCGTCTCCACGTCGAGCCGCCCGAAGACGAGGCCCTGCTCGGCGTCCTCGTAGGTGCGCAGCCGCCGCGCCGCCCAGGCGTCCATCGCCGCCTGCGCGACCTCGCCGTCGACCTTGTCGCCGGCGTGCGCGACGACCCGGCGCATGCGCTCGAGGTGCGCGTAAGCGCCGTCGACGTATTCCTGCTCCTGGGGTAGCTCCGGGTGGCTCACCGTTTCACCGTATCGCCGTGGACCTCGGGCGCAAGCGCCGCCGTAGAAGGGACGTGGACCGCCGCCAGTTCGTCGCCGCAGCCGCTGCTACGCCGTTCGCCCTGCGCTCGGTACTCGCAGCCGCGGTTGCGCCGCCGCACGCGCTCGTCACCTGCGACGCGCAGTCGCGGCTCGCCGTGGTCGACCTCACGACGTTCCGGGTCGTGCGCTCGATCGCGACCGTGCCCGACCCGAGGTCGATCGAGCTCGTCGGCGCTCGCGCCGTCGTCTGCCACTCGGCGGTCGGCGCGGTGTCGATCGTCGACGACCGGCGCGTGCTGCACGTGCTTCGCGGTTTCCACGAGCCGCGCTACACCGCAGCGCATCCCGACGGTGTGCACGCGTTCGTCACCGACTCCGGCCGGAGCGGTGTGGTGGCGATCGACGTCGTGCGCGGCACGGTGCTCGGACGCGTGAGACTCGCGGGATGGGCGCGGCACCTCACCATCTCCGAGCGCGGGGGTCGGCTGTGGGTCGGTCTCGGGTCGGCGTCGCCGGAGGTCGCGGTGGTCGACACGAGGCGCATGCGCCACGTCGCCACGCTCGAGCCCGGCTACCCCGCGCATGACGTCGGACTCGCGCCCGACGGGCGGTTGTGGGTCACCTCGGGCAGCGAGCCCAAGCTCACCGCGGCCGGCGGCGTGCACGGCGCGGATGCAGCGCCGCAGCACGTCACCTTCAGCCGCCGCGCCGCATACGTGACGAGCGGCCGCGCGGGGACCTTCCACGTGCAGTCGCTCGCCGACGGCCGCGTTCTCCGCTCGAGGCGCATCCCGCTCGGGTCGTACAACGTTCAGCACGGCTGGGGACGCGTGCTCACGCCGTCGCTGTCGCACGGCACGCTCGCGGTTCTGGGCGAATCGGGTGCGTTGCTGGCGACCGTGCACGTCGCGGACTCGTGCCACGACGCCTGTTTCAGCCCCGTGTGAGCCTTTACGAAAGCCTTACCGCCACACAGGTGGATCTTGACCGGGCGAGGGGAACATGGCTTCGATGAAGCGCTGTCTGCTCCTCGTCGTGCTGCTCGCCGCCGTGGCGATTCCCGCCACGGCATCCGCGTCCGGCTCCCCGTGCCGCAACAAGATCTTCAACGACTGGTACCCGGACGGGAAGATCGCGTCGACCTACCCGGTCGCCTGCTACCGCGACGCGCTCAAGCACATCCCGGCGGATGCGAAGATCTACTCGAGCCTGAGTGAGGACATCCGCGCGGCGATGCGTGCAGCCATCCGTCGTTCGCACGGGTTGTCGGCGCCGAAGGAAGTCGGCCACGGGCTCAAGCCTGTCGCCGCAGGTTCCGTGATGGGCACGACCGCTTCCGCTCGCACCCCCGCGCCGCCGCACGACGCGAAGTCGCAGGGTGTGGTGGCGACTGCGAGCAACGCGCCGCTCCCGATCCTCGTGCTCGGTGGGCTTGCGCTCGTGCTGATCGCGACGGGCGCGATTGGCGCCGGCGTGCGCCACGTGCGCTCACGTCGGTAGCAGGCGCCTGAGCCGCTTCCGCTCCGCCGGCAGGTAGAAGCCGAGCGGCACCAGCAGCAGCGGGTACGCGACGCAGAGCGCGACCGAGAGCGGCAGCGATCGCACCTCGTACCCGATCGCGGTCAGCGCGATCGCAACGGCGCTCAGCGTCAACACGCGCCGCCACTGGTAGGGCACGGGGTAGACCTGCTGCGAGTTGAGCATCATCCCGAGGAAGAGTGCGACGTACGCGGCGGCGGTCGACACGGCGGCGCCCATCATCCCGTAGCGCGGGATGAGAACGAAGTTGAGCGCGACGTTCAGGACGGCGGCCGCGCCGCTGACGATCCAGTTGAACTGCGTTCGGCGCGCGCGCCCGATCCCGATCGCGAGCACGGTATAGCCCGCGTACGCGGTCGACGCGAACGACAACAGTCCCACGGCCTCGTCCGCGCGGTAGAAGCCCGGGCTCGACGGCGCGAGCACCCGCACGATCCACGGCGCGAGCGTTCCGAGCGCGAGCGAGACCCAGCAGCAGACGAAGAGCAGGTAGGTCAGTACGAACGAGTAGGTGCGCTTCGCCGACTCGTCGTCGTCGATCGAGTACGCGAACGCAGGCCACGCCATGCGGAACGCGATCATCAGGAAGACGATCACGCTCGACGCGCGGACGGCGAGCGAGTACACGCCGACCTCGCTCTGGCCCTTGTAGATCGCGACGAAGAAGCGGTCGACGAAGTTGATCGCCCACAGGGCGAGCGCCGACGGGACGAGCGGGAGCCCGAAGTGGTTCATCTGGCGGAGCAGGTTCCGGTCGAATTGCAGCCCGAGCTGGTAGCGGCGGTACGCGAGCAGGACGAGATACACCGCGAGCGTGCCGATGAAGTTGCCGACCACCGCGCCGGTCGGTCCTTTGTGCAGGCCGACGACGAGCAGCACCGTCGCGCCGACGGTTATCAGGATGTTCGCGACGCTCGCGAGCACGAACTGCACCGAGCGTTCCTCGACGCGGAAGAGGTTGGTCAGCTGCGAGTAGTTCATCTGCGCCCAGAGGCCGACGGCAGCTGCGCGCACGAGCCACGGGTCGTTTCCGAGTCGGAGCAGGTGCGCGATCGGCGACGCGAACGCGAGCCCGATCACGAGCCCGACGGTCGCCATCGACATCGTGAACCAGAAGCTCGTGCGCACGATCAGGACTCGGCGCGCGTCGTCCTTCGAGTCGAAGTAGAAGCGGAAGAACGCGCTGGAGATGCCGGCGCCGAGCACGATCACGAGCACGGTCGTGAGCGCGGTGACCGTCTCGATCTTGCCGAAGCCCTTCGTCCCGAGGTACGAGGTGTAGAGCGGGAGCAGCAGGACGGCCAGCAGCCGCGAGAGGATCCCACCGAGGCCGTAAATCGCCGAGTGGCGCGCGAGGCGCCGCATCTGTAAGGCGAGGCTCAGTGTCTCTCCAGGTGATGTTGCCTCGTCACTGGCGAGCGAAACGCGAGCGATGCAAGGACGCAGCGAGCCCCGATAGCGGGTGCTATCGGGGTGACGGAGGACGCCGCAGCGCGCCGCTTTGCAGCCGCCAGGGGCGAGGAGGACATTGCCTGGGGAGGCACGAGCTAGAGAGAACGGTAGACGTCGAGCAGGCGGTCGGCCACGCGGTCGATGTCGTGTACCTGCTCGACGTAGGCCCTGCTCCGGGCGCCGAGCTCCTTGCGGAGCGCCGGTTGCGCTATCAGCGGCTCGATGTCGTGCGCAAGCGTCTCGGCCGTCGTCGGGACGATCGGGATGCGGAGGCCGAAGCCCTCTTCGCTCCGCTCGACGACGTCCGGCTTGAGGTACGTGACGACCGGCTTCCCGAGCGCCATCGACTCGAGCGCGAACACGCCGTGCCAGCCGGCCCGCAGCTGGTCGACGACGATGTCGGCGCGCGCGTAGCGTGCACGCGCTTCCTCGTGCGGCACGCCTTCGACGATGTCGAGGTCGACGTCCAGCTTCTCGAGTGCGGCGATCACCTGCTCGGTGCCCTTCTTCTCACGGCTCGACGGCGCGTGCACTACGAGCGGCCGAGGGTTGTCCGACGGCGGCACCGGGTCGAAGTCCCGCAGGTCGAGCCCCGGCGGGATGACGTGCGCGTGCGGCACCCAGCGAATCGCGTCGTAGGAGCCGACGATCTCCGCGTCGGCGCGTGTGCCGTAGGCGAGCTCCTCCCGGGACTTGCCGCGGATGTCCGAGCCGAGGTAGTGGAAGACGCTCTTCTTGCGCAGCGCCCGCAGGAGCGGGAACTGGATCGACTTCGGGACGAGGGTCAGCCCGAAGTAGAAGTGGAAGATGTCGGTGCGCGGGGCGAGCTTCGCGAACGCCGCGAACTGCTGCGCGAGCTTCTGCGGCAGCGGGCCGTGCCGGTCGAGCGACCAGTCGGCCTCGTGGTGGAGCTTCCCGCGCTCGAACACCACGAGCCGCGCATCGACTCCCTTCCGCCGCAGCCCCTGCACGTTCTCCCAGGGGATGCCCGCGACGTTCACAGGCGCGTGCGTGACCCTCAGCTGTG
>CAZDEX010000079.1:0-8794 GCA_964504405.1 uncultured Gaiellales bacterium
GAAGGACTCGATCCTCGCGGCCGCGCTCGCGCACGGCTGGTACGGCGACGTGATCTTCGTGGCCGGGATCATCGGGACGTTCCTGACGGGCGTGTACGCATTCCGCCTCTTCTTCATCGTCTTCACCGGCGAGCCTGCGCCGTTCGCGCGCGAGCACTTCCACAAGCACCACGGCCAGGAAGGGCCGGTCTCCATGCTCTGGACCGTCGGTGTGCTGGCCGTGCTGTCGGTGATCGGCGGCTTCCTGCAGTTCGCGCCGTTCTGGCACCCGTTCACCGACTGGCTCGCTCCGGTCGCCGCGCCGATCACCGAGCCGACGAACGCGCAGGAGTGGCTCGCGTCGGGGATCGCGCTCGTTGTGGGCCTCAGCGGGATCGCGCTCGCGTGGGCGATGTACGCCGCGAAGCGCGTCAAGGTGCCGAAGCCCGTGACGCTCTTCGAGCGGAAGTTCTACTGGGACGAGCTGTACGACGCGGTCTTCTACCGCGGCGCCGAACTCCTGTCGAGCGCGTTCAACGCGCTCGTCGAGCGCCCGCTGATCGGGGGCTCGCTGAGCGCGCTCACGGGGACGCTCGGGTTCGGCTCGCGCGAGCTCGGCCTCGCCCAAAACGGGCTCGTGCGCTCCTACGCGCTCGCGCTCACCAGCGGGATCGCGATCCTCGCCGTCGTCTTCCTGGCGGTCCGCTGATGCACGACTGGCTGACGACGCTCCTGATCCTCCTGCCCGTCGCCGGCGCGCTGCTCGTCGCGGTCGCGCCGCTGACGAGCTACTGGATCGGCTCGCTCGCGACACTGATCTCGCTCGTCGAGGTGGGCCTCTGGATCACGACCGCCTCGAAGTTCGACTTCGGCTCGCCCTCTCTGCAGTTCGCGCAGCAGCGCACATGGCTGCGCGACCTGCACGTCAGCTACCACGTCGGCCAGTACGCCTTCTCGCTGTGGCTCGTCGGCGCGACGGTCGTCGTGATGGCGGCGGCGATCATCTACGGCTGGTGGGTCGGCCGCGAGCGGGCGCGCGCGTACTTCGCGCTGATGCTCCTCACGACCGGCGCGATCGTCGGCGTGTTCACCGCCCAGGATCTGCTGCTCTTCTACGCGTTCTTCGAGGCGATGCTGATCCCGCTCTACGTGCTGATCGGCGTGTGGGGCGGCGCGGACCGCCTGCGCGCGACGCTCACGTTCGTGATCTACACGGTCGTCGGCTCGCTCTTGATGCTCGCCGCGATCGTCGTCTACGGCCTGCAGCAGGGGACGTTCGACCTGACGAAGATGGGCCCGTCGAGCTCGACGTGGCCCTTCCTGGGCTTCGTGGCGGCGTTCGCGATCAAGTCGCCGCTCTTCCCGTTCCACGGCTGGATGCCGGTGACGTACCGGCAGTCGCCGCCCGAGGTCTCGGCGGTGCTGTCGGGGATCGTCTCGAAGGCAGGGCTCTACGGCCTCCTGCGGATCGCGATCCCGAAGTTCCCGACGGTCGCGCACGACTGGCGCTACGTGCTGCTCGCGCTCGCGTCGATCACGCTCGTCTACGGCTCGCTGCTCGCCTGGCGCGCCCCGGACATCCGCGGCGTCGTTCTCTACTCGTCGATGGCGCAGGCGGGCCTGATCGTCCTTGGCCTGTTCGCGTTCAACGACCTGGGGCTCGACGGTGCGGTATTGCAGATGGTGAACCACGCCCTGATCTCCGCTTCCCTGTTCCTGATCGCCGGGATGGTCGAGCGGCGCACGTCGACCGGCGAGTTCGCGCTCCTCGGCGGCATGGCGCGCGGACGGCCCGTGCTCGCGACCGTCGTCATGACGGCGGGGATCATCGCGCTCGCGGTGCCGCTGTCGACGTCGTTCGCCGGTGAGTTCCTGATCCTCGCCGGCGCGTTCCAGCAGGGCTGGGGCTGGGCCGTCGTCGGCGCAGTCGCGATCGTGCTCGCGGCGATGTACATGCTGCGCGCGATCTCCGGCGTGCTGCATCAGGACGTCGGGCCCGCCGTTCCGGAGAGCGCGCTCGACCTGCGCCTCGGCGAGCTCGCCGTCGTCGTGCCGCTGCTCCTGTGCCTGATCGGGCTCTCGGCCTGGCCGAACCTCATCTCCGGGCGCGCGTTCGGCGGGAACCACGCCCACGTCACGATCTCCCAGGGGCTGCAGAAGTGATCAACAAGCCGCACGTCGACTGGTTCGCCCTCTCGCCCTCGCTCGCGCTGACGGGCATGGCGTTCCTGCTCCTGATCGCTGCGGTGACCGTTCCGCGCAGCGCGCGCCGCCCGACCGCCGCCTTCCTCGCGTTCGCCGGGTTCGCCACGGCGTTCGCGCTCGCGGTACTGGTCGACATCAAGTCCCCCGTCGGCGTGACGCAGGTGCACGACGCGATCTTCCGCGACCGGTGGGCCGCGCTCGCGCAAGTGCTGCTCGCAGGCTGCGGCGCGTTCGCGGTACTCGTCTCCTACGGCGAGCGGATGCGCGACGAGCACATCGCCGAGTACTACGCCCTGCTCTGCGCGGCGGGTGCGGGGATGGTGTTCTTCGTCCAGGCCTCGAACCTGATGACGCTCTTCCTCGGGCTGGAGTGGTTCTCGATCGCCCTCTACGTCCTGACGGCGATCGACATCGACCTGATCGGCTCGCTCGAGGCCGGCCTCAAGTACCTGATCGTCGGCGCGGTCGGCTCGGCGACGCTGCTCTTCGGCTCGGCGCTCGTCTACGGGTCGACCGGGCAGCTGAGCTTCGACAAGGTCGGCGCAGCGGGTCACGGGCACGACGCGATGCTCGTCGTCGGGCTCGCGATGATCATCGCCGGGCTCGGGTTCAAGGCGAGCGCCGCGCCCTTCCACATGTGGACGCCCGACGCTTACCAGGGCGCCCCGACGCCCGTGACCGCCTTCATGTCGTCGGCGACGAAGATCGCCGCGCTCGTCGTCACCTACCGCGTCCTGCTCGCCGCGTTCCCGCACGACCAGCGGCTGTGGACGTACGCGATCGCCGTGATCGCGATCGTCTCACTCGCCTGGGGCAACATCGCGGCGCTCGTGCAACGGAACGTGAAGCGCATCCTCGCGTACTCGTCCGTGTCGCACGCGGGCTTCATGCTGATCGGAATCGCGTCCGCGAACGCGCTCGGCGCGCGGGCGCTCATGTACTACCTGATCCCCTATGCGGCGATGTCACTCGGATCGTTCGCGGTCGTCGCGGCACGCGAGCGCGAGCTCGGCGTGCCCGTGACGCTGCGGAACCTCGCGGGCCTCGGATGGGAACGGCCGTTCCTCGGCATGTCGATGTGGGTCTTCATGCTCGGCATGCTCGGCTTCCCGCTGACCGGCGGCTTCTTCGGCAAGTTCTACGTCTTCGCGGCGGCCTACCGCCACGGCTGGTGGTGGTTGATCGTCGCCGGCGTGATCGCGACGATGATCTCCGCCTACTACTACCTCGGCATCGTGCGCGCGATGTACTTCCGCGACGCGGCCGAGCTACAGCTCGCACCTGCGGGCGGCTCCCCGCCGCGCGAGCTGCTCCTGAGCGTTGGGGTCCTCGTTTGCGTCGCGGTGACGATCGGCTCGTTCTTCGCCGTCCAGCCGCTGATCGACGTGGCCCGTAGCGCGGCGCACGCGCTGCCGCTCTGATATGGAGCTTTTGTCAAGGGTTCAGGCCGCATCGCGCAGTCGGTGACGGAGGCGGGTGGCTGCTTGGGTGGGCGTCGGGCGCGGCGCCCGCGGCGTCTTCGACGGCGCGATCACCTGAACCCGCAACCCAGCAGCCTCGGCCGCCCGGTAGAGCGAGAACCCGGTCGGGCCCGCCTCGTAGCAGCCCGCGAGCGGCTGCGGCAGCGAGCGCAGCCAGCCGATCACCTCCTCGCTGCCACCGCCAAAGCGCGCACGCCGCAGCTCGCCACCGGCGACGTCGATCGCCGCGGCATGCGTCGAGCGAGCGTGGACATCAAACCCCACCTAAGTCATCGTTCCCAACACGGCCGGACCTCCTTCGTCTGGGGTCAGCCGGAGCCCGTCTCCGGCCAGACAAACCCCCGAACGCACGAACTGTCCGGCCTTCAAAGCCTCGCGGCTACACAGACTCCATAGGGTCTAGCGGGTGAATCTGATTCGCGAAGCGAACCAGATTCATGGGCTTCACGAACCGTCGCGGCTCGTGTAACCCTGGATTCTGGTTCGGCTGACGCCGAATCAGAATCAGGGCTTCGCCGGAGCCACCGCGAGACGCCGCAGCAGCGGTGCGACCGCCACGCACAGCTTCAGGCCGAAGACGGCGAGGCACGCGACGAGCGCGGAAGCGCCGAGCGGCGGAAGCGCATGCGTCTGCGTCGCGGGCGAGCGGGCCGCGCAGGACAGGACGAGGAGCGTCGTTGCAAGCGTCCAGAGAAGCGCCTGCAGCCCACGGACGGCGTCCTCGCGCGACTCGAGGTACGCGCCGAACGACACGAGCGCGGACACCGCGGCGAAGGGGACGGCTGCGAGCAGCGCATCGAACGCCAGCCCGTGCGCGCCGCGCGCGTCGGCGACCGCGGCAAGGACTGCCAGTACGGCCGGAAGCACTCGACGTCCCACGAGGACGTAGCTTCGCTCTCGGCGCGGACGGTCCTTCTATGCTCACGCGGTCCAGGACGAAAGGAACCGAGATGGCAACATTGACTTGGCTCGGGCATGCGTCGTTCCGTCTCGACACCGACGGCGGGAAGCGCATCTACATCGACCCGTTCCTCGGCGGGCCCACATTTCCCGACGACGAGAAGAACATCGAGCGCGCGGACGCGATCTACGTCACGCACGGCCACGGTGACCACTCGAGTGATGCAATCGACATTGCCTCGAAAACGGGAGCAACCGTCCTGGGCATGGTGGAGCTCGTCGAAGCGTTCACCCAGAACGGCCTGGCGCAGGATCAGGCGATTCCATTCAACAAAGGCGGCACGGTCGACCTCGACGGCGTGCGCTTCACGATGACGAACGCGTTCCACTCGAGCTCCAACGACGCGGCGGCCGGGATCTACGGCGGCGAGCCGACGGGCGTCGTGATTCGCTTCGACGACAAATCCGTCTACTTCGCCGGCGACACGTGCGTGTTCGGCGACATGCAACTGATCGCGCGCCTGTACGCGCCGCAGGTCGCAATTCTCCCGATCGGCGACCACTACACGATGGGCCCCGAAGAAGCCGCGCTCGCACTGGAGCTGCTCGGCAACCCGCGCTGCGTTCCCTGCCACTGGGGCACGTTCCCGGTGTTCACAGGAACGCCCGACAAGCTCGCCGAGCTCACCGGCGCGACCGTCGAGAAGATCCAGCCGGGGGACTCGGTCGAGGTATGAGGGAGCGCTGGTTCGGCGCGACGGGCCGGCGCGTGCCGGAGATCGCGCTCGAAGGCTCGGTCGAGCTCGACGACGCGCTCGTGCTCGACGCGCCGGACGACGCGGCGCTCCGCACCGCCCATGCTGAGGGACGGCCCGTCGCCGTCCGCGCGCGAACGCCCGACGAGGTGAAGACCGCGCTCGCACGCCCCGAGGTCGCGTGCGCGCTCGTCACCAACGCCGCGCTGCTCGAGCTCGACCTGACGGAGCTGACGTACGGATGACGTATTCGATCGTCGCGTGCGACCTCGACGCGGGACAGTGGGGCGTGGCGACCCAGTCGAAGTTCCTCGCCGTCGGCTCCGTGGTGCCGTGGGCGGCGCCGGGCATCGGCGCGATCGCGACGCAGGCCTACGCGAACCCGCGCTACGGGCCGGCAGGCCTCGAGCTCCTCGCGCAGGACGAGGTGGGGGCGGCGGACGTCGTGAACCGGCTCGTGGAAGGTGACGACGGCCGCGCGCACCGGCAGATCGGCGTCGTCGACTCGAAGGGAGGGAGCGCCACGTATACGGGGAGCGAGTGCATGGACTGGGCCGGCGGGCTCAGCGGGCCGGGCTTCGCCGCGCAGGGGAACATCCTCGTCGGCGAGGAGACGGTGGCCGCGCTCGCGACGACGTTCACGGCGACCGACGGCCGCCCGCTCGCGGAGCGCCTGCTCGAGTGCCTCGCGGCCGCGCAGGCCGCGGGGGGCGACCGCCGCGGCCAGCAGAGCGCTGCGCTCCTCGTGGTCGAGAAGGACGGCGGCTACGCCGGCCTGAGCGACACGCTCGTCGACCTGCGCGTCGACGACCACGCGCAGCCCGTCGCCGAGCTTGCGCGCCTCTACGGCCTGCACGACCTGCTGTTCGGCAAGACGCCGCGCGAGCACTGGGTCGACGTCGACGACGCATTGCGCACGGAGCTGCAGGAGCGGCTCGCGCGCCTCGGCTACGAGGGCGACCTCGAGCGCGCGTTCGGCGCGTGGTCGGGCACGGAGAATCTCGAAGAGCGCGTCGACGGCATCGAGCGCATCGATCCCGTCGTGCTTGCAGAGTTGCGACGGCAATGACCGACCGGGGCTACGAGATCCTCTCGCTCGACGACCTGCCGCGCGTCCCGCAGCGCGGCGGCGGCGAGCTGCTGAGACCGCTGCGCAGGCAGCTCGGGTTCCGGCCGTTCGGCGTCAACGCCTGGAGCGCGGACGCAGCCGGCGACAAGCTGATCCCGCCGCACGAGGAGGACAGCGGGCACGAGGAGCTCTACGTCGTGGTGCGCGGCACCGCGCGCTTCACGGTCGGCGACGAGTCCTTCGACGCGCCGGCCGGCACGCTGGTTCACGTCGAGGCGGCAACCTTCCGCACGGCGACGGCCGCCGACCCGCAGACGATGGTTCTCGTAGCCGGAGGGAAGGAAGGCGAGGCGTTCGAGCCCGGCGGCTGGGAGGACGTGCACGTCGCGTTCGCGCTCCTCGACGCCGGCGACGCCGCAGGCGGCCGCGCGGTGCTGGAAGCGGCGAGCCCACCCCCCGAGTACGGGTGGGGAAAGGCCTACAACCTCGCCTGCTACGAGGCGATCGCCGGCGAGACCGACGCCGCGTTCGACCATTTGCGCACGGCGATCGAGCTGAACGCGGGCGAGGTGCGGGGCTACCTCCCGCACGACACCGACCTCGACCCGCTCCGCGACGACCCGCGCTTCGGGGAGCTCCTCGCATGAGCGTCACGCACATCGACGAGCTCGATGCGATCGAGATGCCGGAGGGTTTCGTCTGGCGGCCGGTGCGCCGGCACTTCGGTATCCGCGGCTTCGGCGTCAATGCGTACACCACGGTCGAAGCGGGCGGCCAGGTGATCGAGGAGCACACCGAGAGCCGCCTCGCGCACGAGGAGATCTATCTCGTCCTGCGCGGGCGCGCGACGTTCACGGTCGGCGGCGACGAGCACGAGCTCGGTCCCGGCCAGCTCGTGTTCGTGCGCGATCCCGACCTGCGCCGCGGCGCGATCGCGCTCGACGCCGACACCGTCGTGCTCGCCCTCGGCGGCAAGCCGGGCGAGCCGCACCAGGTCTCCGCGTGGGAGGCGATGTTCGCCGCGGTGCCGGCCGCCCGCGAGGAGCGGTGGCCGGACGCGATCCGCATCCACGAGGAGGCCCTCGAGGAGCAGCCCGACCATCCCGCGCTCCTCTACAACCTCGCGTGCATGGAGGCGCGCGCCGGACGGCACCTCGATGCGCTCCTGCATCTGAAGCAGGCCGTCGCGATCGACCCCAAGTGGGCGGAGCACGCAGCGAAGGACAGCGACTTCGCCGCGATCCGCAACGAGCCGGGCTTCCCATGAGCGGGACGGAGGAGCTCGGCCGGGGCGGCCGCCTGCGTGGGGGCGCTGCCGACGAGCTGGTTGCGGCCGCCTACGCCGCCGAGAGCGCGCACGGGCCGCGGCTCGCGGAAGGCCTGTCGCTCGCCGACCTCGCGCACGCCGTCGCTCTCGTGGAGGGCGGCGACCTCCACGGCGACGACGCGAAGGCGCTCCTGCGCGGCCTGCTCGAGCTCCATGCGATCCCCGGGGATGCGTTCCCGTGGGATCCCTCGCTGGGCGATGCCTTCAACGCACGGGAGGCCGAGCTCGAACGGCGCGTCGGCCGTTCGGCAGCCGGGTGGCTGAGCGCCGGCCGCCCGCGACGGGAGGCGTTTCGCGTCGGCGTGCGGCTGACCGCGCGCACGGGCGTGCGCGAGCTGCACGACGCGCTGGCCGACCAGGCCGCCGCGCTCGCGCGCCACGCTCGCGCGACCCGCGACGCGCTCGCCACCGACTACACCTATCTGCAGCCCGCACAGCCGACGACCGTCGGGCACCTGCTCCTGGCCTACGCCTACCCGGCGCTGCGCGACGCGGAGCGCGCGCGTGCATCCCACACGGCGCTCGGTGCGAGCGTGGCAGGCGCCGGGGGAAGCGCAGGATCGCGCTGGTCGATCGACCGCGCCCGGCTCGCGGAGCTCCTCGGCGGCGACGGGCTCGTCACGCACACGAAGGACGCGGCGTGGCAGGCAGACGTGTACGTGGAGCTGCTCGCGGCGCTGGCAATCGCCGCCACGCACCAGAGCCAGCTCGGGCAGGACTTCGAGATCTATGCGAGCCAGGAGTTCGGGCTCGTCGAGCTCGCCGACGCGCACAGCCGTGCAAGTGCGCTCATGCCGCAGAAGAAGAACCCCTACGCGCTCGCGGCGATCCGTACGCAGGCCGGCCAGGCCGCGGGCGACCTCACGGGCGCGCTCGTCGCGCTGCACACGGGCTCGGCGCGAACGGATCACTTCCACCTGCTCAACGGGACCGTCCCGCGTGCGCTCGACGAGGCGGTCGCCGTCGCGCGCCTCACCGCCTCGGTGCTCGACGGCCTCGAGCTGCGCACCGGGCGCTTCGAGGAGATCGCGCGCGAGAGCTTCGTCACGGCCGCCGACGTCGCCGACGTCCTGGCGCT
>CAZDEX010000080.1:0-8724 GCA_964504405.1 uncultured Gaiellales bacterium
GGACGAGCACGTGGCGGACGAGCTCGGCGCGATCCGGGCGCGCCTGCAGCAGATCGCGGACTCGAACGCCGCCGTCGGCGCAGGGGTCGCCGAGGCGATCGACCGCTAGGCGGCAACCGGCTCGGGTGTGGGCGCCGCGACGAGGCCGCGCACGGCAGGCGACAGCGCGACCAAGATCGACACGGCAAGGTTGAGCGCAGCCGCGAGGTAGAGCGTCGCCGCGACACCCAGGCCGTTCGCGAGCGGCCCGATCAACGCGTAGCCGAGCGGGTTGAGCGCGACGGACCCGAACCAGTCGAAGGAGCTGAGCCGCGACATGAGATGGTCGGGCACCTGCTTCTGGAACGTCGTGAACCAGATGATGTCGCCGGAGGTCAGGCCCACCGATGACAGGAACCCCGCGACGCACAGCACGGCGACCGGCGCCGCGGCGCCGAGGAGCGCGAGGACGAGCGCGATCGGGATGCACAGGGTGGTTGCCGCGACGAGCGGTCGGCGCGGGTGCAGACGCAGAGCGAGCAGCCCGCCGACGAGCGAGCCCGCGGCCTGGAAGACGAGGATCGCCGCCCACGCGCCGGCGCCGCCCAGCCGCGTCTTCGCGACGGTCGGTCCGAGCACGAGCAGCGCGGGGAACAGCGTCAGCTGGAAGAGGCCGAAGCTCGCCACCATCGTCAAGAGCCACGTGCGTGACACGAACTCGCTCCAGCCTTCTCGGAGCTCGTGCAGCATCCGCGTGCGCGGCGGGCGCTCCGACGCCGCGATGCGCAGCTCGAGGTAGAACGCCGCGGATACGAGGAACGACGCAGCGTCGGCGACGAGCGCCCAGCCCGGATTCGCGGCGACGACGATCAGGCCGCCGAGCGCCGGGCCGACGATGCGGAGTGTCGAGCGGCTGAGGTCGAGGAGCGCGTTCGCCTCTTGCAGGTGCGCATGGCTGATCGCCTGCGCGATCAGGCCCGTCGACGCGGGGCGGATGAAGGCGCCGGCGACGCCGAACACCATCTGCAGGAGCGCGACGCGCCACACCGTCGCGTGGTGCGTGAGGAAGAGCACCGCGGTGAGCGCCTGCGCGGAGCCCATCGCGAGATCGCCCAGCACGAGCAGCGCCTTGCGCGACACGCGGTCGGCCCACACGCCGCCGAGCAGGAGGAACACGACGAGCGGGATCTCGCGCGCGAGCAGCACGTAGCCGAGGTCGGCGGCGTTGCCGATCTGCAGCACCGCGAACGCGAGCGCGATCGCCGCCATGTTGTTGCCGAGCGCGTCGACCAGGCCCGCGCCGACGAGGAGGCGCACGTTGCGCTCGCGCAGCGCGCTTCTGACTGCGGCCGCCCGCACGCTAGCGGCCCAATGGATGCGCGAGCTGCGATTCGACGAGCGCGAGAGCGAGCGCGAGCGAGTCGTCGAGCCGCTGCTCGTCGACGAGCTCGGGCGTGTCCGTCGTCAGGTGGTACTGGTCGTACGGGAAGTGGAGGAGCGTCGCAGCGGGCACGCCGTTCTCGGCGAACCAGTGGGAGTCGACGCCGCCTATCGCGGGGCCGGTGTCCAGCTCGTAGCGGTCGAGCAGGCCGAGACCGCGCGCCGCCTCGATCGCGCGCCCGAGCAGCGCCTCGGGCGACGCGAGCACCGTCAGCTTCTCGCCGCGCGCGATGCAGTCGAGGTTCACGACGCCCGCGATCTCCTTCAGCTCGCCGCGCAGCTTCGCCTCGTCGACGTACCAGCGCGAGCCGGTCAGCTTGATCTCCTCGGCCGCGAATGCGACGAAGCGAACGCCGCGCTGCAGCTCACGTGCTTTCAACGTCTCGGCGAGGCGGCGCACGCCTTCGACGCCCGAGGCGTTGTCGATCGCACCGGGCCCGCGCCACACCGAGTCGTAGTGGGCGCTCACGATCACGTGGCCGTCTTCGCGGCCGGGCAGGTCGGCGATCACGTTGCGCTCGCGCCGCCCGGGCAGGAAGCGACCGCCGACCTTCAGGCGCACGCGCATCCCGTCGTGCAGCCGTTCCGAATCGGCGCGCGAGACGAACGCGGTCGGCGGCGTCGTGATGTGCACGTGCGCCGACATGAACGGGATTGCCCCGGTCGAAAACGGGCTCGTGAGGATGCGCGCGGCCTCGCGCCCGTCGGCGTCGACGACTGCGAAGTTCGGGAGCTTGCCGTCGCCGACCGGCGCGTTCGACTCGCCGATTCGCTTGATCGTGCCCTCGCCGTCGAACGCGTGCGCGTACATGCACGGTCCTGCATCCCAGCGCTCGCCCTCGACCTCGAGCTCGGGCTCGTCGGCGTCGTAGCCGACGAGTTCGAACTCCTGGAACCGCGGCTCGAGTCCGAGCTCGCGAAACGCGTCCGCCACGGTGTCGGCCGCGCGTGAGGCGGCATCGCTGCCCGCCGTGCGCGGGCCGACGTCGGTTGCGAGCGCGTCGATCAGGTTCACGTACGCGAGTCTAGGGTCAACCGCTGGCAGAAGAATTCGCCGGCCCCGAAGTGGGGAGAACCGTGAACGGCGGGACCCCCGACGAGCGGCGCACATACGATCCCCGTGGTGCGCCCCCGTCCCGCCCGCCTGAAGCGGCTTCCGCAGCAGTACTTCGTCACGCTCCTCGGCCGCGTCGCCGCCGCGGCCGCCGAGGACGGGCCGCCGCTGATCGACCTCGGCCGCGGCAATCCGGAGACCGGGCCGCCGCCGCACGTCGTCGAGGCGCTGCGCGACGCGGCGCTCGACCCCGGCGTGCACGGCTACTCGCCGATCCGCGGCCTGCCGCGCACGAAGGAGGCGATTGCCGCCCGCTACCGGGACGTCTATGGCGTCGAGCTCGACCCCGAGACGGACGTCGCGCTCATCCCCGGCACGAAGACGGGGATCGTCGAGCTGGCACTGAGCCTCTGCGACGAGGGCGACACGCTGCTCCTGCCCGACCCGTACTACCCCGACTATCCCTCGGGGCCCGCGCTCGCGGGCGCGCAGATCGGGCTCGTGCCGCTGCGCGCGCCCGACTGGGCGCCGAACCTCGACGAGGCGCCCGACGCGGCGGCGCTCTATCTCAACTACCCGTCGAACCCGTGCGCCGTGTGCGCCCCGGCGGGCGTGTTCGACGACGCGATCGCGTGGGCGCACCGCACGGGCGGAGCCGTCATGCACGACGCTGCGTACATCGACATCGTCTTCGACGGGCGCGAGCCGCAGAGCTTCCTCGCGACGCCGGGCGCGAAGGAGGTGGGCGTCGAGATGTGGTCGATGTCGAAGACGTACGGCATGGCCGGTTGGCGCGTCGGCTTCGTCTTGGGCAATGCCGAGATCGTCGAGCGGATCAACATGCTGAACGACCACAGCCGCGTCGGCATCTTCGCGCCCGTGCAGGCTGCGACGATCGCAGCGCTCGAAGGCCCGCAGGACTCGGTCGCCGAGCGCGTCGAGGCGTATCGCCGACGGCGCGACGTCGTCGCAGACGCGATCGGGCCGATCGTGTGCGAGGGGACGTTCTACGTGTGGCTGCGACTCCCCGAAGGTCTGAGCGCGGAGCAGCTGCTGCTCGAGCATCGCGTCGCCGTCGCGCCGGGCGAGGGCTTCGGCCCGAGCGGCGCGGGGTGGGCGCGGCTCTCGCTCGCCGTGAGCGACGAGGCGATCCTGATCGGCGCCGAGCGGCTCGCGAATGCGTTCGAAGCGGTGGCCGCATGAAGATCGGCATCGTCGTCCCCTTCTCGTGGTCGTACTGGGGCGGTGTCGTGGAGCACGCCGAGCACCAGGCTGCGGCGCTCCGCCGCCGCGGCCACGAGGTGAAGGTGCTGATGGGCAACGATCCGCCCGGGAAGCTCACGCGGTTCCTGCATCCGCGCAGCGGCCGTCACGGCCAGCTGCCGGACGGGATCATCCCCGTCGGCCGTTCCGTCGTCGTTCCGGCCAACGGCTCGCTGCCGAACATCGTGCTGTCGCCGCGCAGCGTCGGCCGTGTGAAGCGCATCCTCGCGGAGGAGCAGTTCGACGTCATCCACGCGCACGAGCCGATGACGCCCGCGCTGTGCGTCGCCGCGATCTCGTTCGCGCAGTGCCCGATCGTCGTCACCCACCACGCGCACGGCGAGCTCGGCTGGATGGGGCCGGCCCTCCACTTCTGGGGTTTCCTCATGGATCGCGTCGACGCGCGCATCGCCGTCTCGCCGATGGCTGCGCAATCGGCCGAGCGCTGGCTGCCGGGCGACTACAGGGTGATCCCGAACGGCGTCCTCATTCCGCCGGAAGCCGATCCAGCAGACCGTGACAACACGGTCACGTTCATGGGCCGCCACGACGCGCGCAAGGGGCTTCCCGTCCTGCTCGAGGCGTGGCCGAAAATCCACCAGGCGACGGGCGCGCGCCTCCGCCTGATGGGCACCGACCCGCTGCAGTACCGGCTGCTGCACGCGCGGATGCATTTCGACGAAGCGGGGATCGACGTCCTCGGCATCGTCACGAACGAGGTGCGCACGCACGAGTTCTCGCGCGCGAAGGTGTCGGTCACGCCGGCGCTCGGCGGCGAGAGCTTCGGGCTCGTGCTCGCCGAGGCTATGGCGTGCGCGACGCCCGCCGTCGCGTCCGACATCCCCGGCTATGCCGCCGTCGCGACCCCCGAGTCGACGCGGCTCGTGCCGCCGAGCGACCCCGACGCGCTCGCCGCCGCGGTGATCGACGTGCTGAGCGACGAAGACCGGCGCGTCGAGATGGGTCGCGCCGCTCGAGCGCACGCGCTCGCGAACTACGCCTGGGACGACATCGCGCGCCGGCTCGAGGAAACCTACCTCGAGGTGACCGCTTGAAATTGCGGCAGGGGCGCTGGCGCATCCTGCTCGTGTTGCCGGTGATCGCGGGAGCCGTCGCGCTCTTCATCTGGCACGGGCCGGACTGGCACCTCGTGCACGACGCGTTCACGCTCGTGCGCTGGGAGTGGGTCGTCGCCGCGATCGGGCTCAACCTGCTCTCGGTGCTGACGCGCGCGTTCGCATGGGAGACGACGATCAAGCAGTCGATCGCCAAGCCGCATCCGGCGTTCCCGCTCGTCTTCTCGGCGTTCTCGGTCGGCCTGTTCGCGAACGCGGTGCTGCCCGGGCGTGTCGGCGAGCTCGCACGCGTCGCGGTGCTGCGGCGGCGACTCGCCGGACGGACCGGAACGATGGCAACGCTCGTCGGCTCCGTGTTCGCGCACCGGATGTTCGACATCTTTCCCGCGTTCACGCTCGTGATCTGGGTGCTCGTGACCGCGAAGATCCCCGGCTGGGCCCTGACCGGCATCGCGATCGTGCTCGTGGTCGGCCTGCTGCTCTTCCTCGCAGCGTGGCTCCTCGCCCGGCGCGAGGGCCGCGAGCTCGACGAGGTCGGGCGCGTGCGCCGGCTCTTTGCGCGCGCACGGCAAGGGCTGGCAGTCATGCGCCGCCCGCGCGCCGCGGCGACCGCGGCGACGTTCCAGTTCGCGGGCTGGGCGTGCCAGCTGCTTGCGGTGTGGGCCGCGATGCGCGCCTTCCACATCTCCCAGCCGCTGAATGCCGCAGGCCTCGTGCTCGTGCTGATCAACATCGTCACGATCTTCCCGTTCTGGCCTGGCAACGTCGGCGTGGTGCAGATCGCCGTCGCGACGTCGCTCGCGAACTACAGCGTCCCGTATGCACGCGGTTTCGCGTTCGGCATCGGCCTGCAGGCGATCGAAGCATCGGTCGGTGTCGGAGTCGGCCTGATCTTCCTCGCGCGCGAAGGGCTCTCCTACGCGATGCTCAAGCAGATGGAGGAGCCCGATGAAACTTCTGGCCTCCCCGGCTAGCCTCAAAGGCGTCCTCAGACCGACCGAGGCGGCGCGGCTGCTCGCGTCGGGGATGCGACGAGTGGACGGTGTCGTGGTCGACGAGGCGCCGGTGGCCGACGGCGGCGAGGGCACGGCCGAGGTGCTGTACGCGGCGCTCGGCGGCGAGTGGCGCACCGCGGCGGTCAGCGACCCGCTCGGCCGGCCGGTCGCGGCGGAATGGCTGCTCCTTCCCGACGGGACCGCGGTCGTCGAGGCGGCGGCTGCGCTCGGCTTGCCGCTGCTCAAGCCCGACGAGCTCGACCCGCTGCGTGCGTCGAGCGCCGGGCTCGGCGAGCTGCTGCTCGCGACGCTGACCGCGCAGCCGACCGCGCTCCTCGTCGGCCTCGGGGGCGTGGCGACGGTCGACGGCGGGGTCGGGATGCGCGCGGTCGTCGGCGGCTGGCTGCGCAACCTCCCGGTTCGCGTCGCGTGCGACGTCCGCAACCCGCTGCTCGGCGAGCGCGGCGCCGCGCGCGCGTTCGGCCCGCAGAAGGGAGCCGATCCCGACGACGTGGAGGAACTGGAACTGCGGCTCGCGTCGCTCGAAGAGCTTGCGCCTTACCGGGATCTCGCCGGCGGCGGCGCGGCCGGCGGTCTCGGCGCGGCGTTCGCCGCGCTGCACGCAGAGCTCGTCGACGGCGCCGAGCTCGTGCTGAACGCAATTCGCTTCGACGAGCGCGCGCGTGACGCGGCGCTCGTCGTCACCGGTGAGGGCACCGTGGACGCGACGACGTACGAAGGCAAGGCGCCGGGCGCCGTCCTCCGGCGTTGCGAGCGCCTGGGTGTCCGGTGTGAGCTGTTCGGCGGTCTCGTGCGCGACGGCATCAACGCGCACGCGCTCTCGGGCCGGCGCGCGCTCGCAGGCGAGGACGTCGTCGAGCTGGGCGAGCAGCTGGCGCTAGCGCTGCGACGACTCGACTTCGCGTAGCCGCTGCGCAAGCGAGACGAGCAGCGGCCAGGCGATCGTGGCGTTCTCTTCGACGAGCGGCCGGAACTGCCAGGGCGTCAGGCCGTAGCACTTGACGTCGGTCTTCGCCGTGATCGTCGACGACCGGGGGCCCTCGTCGATCAGCGCGATTTCGCCGAAGTACTCGCCGGGGCCGAGCGTCCGCCGCTCCTCGCCGCCGACGGTCACGACGGCCTCGCCCTCCTCGATCACGAAGAAGCCGACGCCGCCGCCGCCCTCGCTCGTGATTTCCTGTCCGGCTTTGAACGTCCGGTCGGTGAACGTCCGCGAGAGGGTGTCGATGTGCTTGTCGTCCAGGCCCTTGAAGAGCGGGACGCGGTTGAGGAGTTCCTTGGGAGCGGCCATGGGCGCGATCCTAACCTGACTGATCGTCGGTTTGCGTCGACCGAGCAAGCTCCTCGATCTTCCCCTGGACGCCCTCGAGCTTCTCGGCGCAGATCCGGTAGAGCTCCTCGCCTCGCTCCCAGAGCTTCGTCAGCTCGTCGACGCCCGCGTCGCCGCGCTCCAGGCGGGCGACGATCTGCTCCAGCTCGGCGGCAGCCTCCTCGAACGTCATTCGACGGTCGCTCCGAAGGTTCCTTCCGCGACACGCACGCTGATCGGGTCGCCCGAGGCCACCTGCGCCGCGCTGCGGACGACCTCGTCGGCGCGGCGGACGATCGCATAGCCGCGCTCGAGGGTGGCGGTGGGGGAGAGCGCGCCGAGCTTGCCGTGCAGCGTGTCGAGCCGCGCGCGCTTGCGCTCCAGCGCGAGGAGCGGTGCGCGGCGCAGACGTTCGTGCGTCTGGTCAAGGCGCTGCGCATGCCGCTGCGCTGCGTTCCGTGCGCCGCGATGCAGCCCGGTGCGTGCGCGTGCGAGCCGCTCACGCAGCTCGGCGATGTCAGGCACGACGAGCCGCGCCGCCGCGGTGGGCGTCGACGCGCGCACGTCGGCCGCGAGATCGCAGAGCGGCGTGTCCTGCTCGTGGCCGACCGCGGAGACGATCGGCACGACGCACATCGCTACCGCGCGCACGACGCGCTCGTCGGAGAACGGGAGCAGGTCTTCGAAGCTGCCGCCGCCGCGCGCGAGCACGATCACGTCGGCGCCGCGCCGGCAGAGATCGCCGATCGCGGTCGCGATCGACGCCGGCGCGCGGTGCCCCTGCACGTAGGTCTCCGCGACGAGGATGTTCGCTGGCGGGAAGCGCTGCACGATGTGCGTCAGCACGTCCCGCTTCGCCGCAGCGTCGTTGCCCGTCACGAGCCCGATCAGCCGCGGGTACCGCGGCAGCGGGCGCTTCTTGTCGGCGGCGAAAAGCCCTTCCGCCGCCAGCTTCTTCTTCAGCTGCTCCAGCGCGGCGAGGTGTGCACCGAGCCCGAAGCGCTCGATCGTCAGCGCCTTGAGGCGAAGGTCACCTCGCTGCTCGTACAGCTCGACGCGCCCGAAGACGTGCACGCGCTCGCCTTCTGCGAGGTTGAGGTCGAGCGCGTCGAACTGGCCGCGCGGCATCTGCACGGGCAGCGACGCGCCGTCCTCCGGGTCCTTGAGCGTGAAGAAGACCGACGCCCAGCGCTGCTGCCGGCGGAGCTCTGTCACCTCGCCTTCGATCCAGAGCGTCGGCAGCTTGTTCAGGTAGCGCGCGACGCCGCTGTTGAAGGCGCGGACGGAATACACCTTGCGCCCTTCGACCTCCATCGCCTCGACCTTCACGAGGTCGATGGTAGGGCATGATCTGCGCATGGCGGTCGAAGCAATTCACCTCGGCAAGGCGCGCGTCCCCGAGCTGTGGACGGTCGACTCCGTGACGGCCGTGGCCGGAAAAGGCCTGGGGGGCGACCGCCACTTCCATCCGGAAGGCGCGCCTCCCGGGCAGGCGCTGACGCTCGTCGAGGCGGAGAACGTCGAGTCGGTCGGGCTCGAGCCGGGGGCGACGCGGCGGCAGCTGACCGTGCGCGGCGTCGATCTGAA
>CAZDEX010000081.1:0-2719 GCA_964504405.1 uncultured Gaiellales bacterium
CAGTGCGCCAGTGCCCGGTCGACCCGAGCCCGGTCGTCGAGGAGGAGGTCGACGTCGTCGAGATCCGCTTCCGCTACCGCAACGCCGTCGAGCGCCGCGCCCCGTCGCCGGTGATCCGCATGACGCAGCGCCGCCGGCTCGATGCGTTCCTCCTTCGCGAGGCGCGCGAGAGAGGAGTAGAGGTGCGCGAGGGAACGACGATCGACGCGACGGCTGCGCCGGCCGACTGGGTCGTCGCGGCGGACGGCGCGAACGGGACGACCGCGCGCGTCTTCGGGCTCGGCGAGGGTATCGTGCACGGTGTTGCCTACGAGGGAAACGTTCCGTACGGCGTGGTCGACCGGGCGCGCTACGCGCAGCGCGCGGTCGTCGAGCTGGCGGACATCCCGGGCGGCTACGGCTGGGTCTTCGCGAAGGGAGACCACGTGAACGTCGGCGTCGGCGCGTGGCAGAGCGAGGGCCCGAAGATCCGCGAGCACCTGAAGCGCGTGTGCGTGGCGCACCATCTCGACCCCGAGCAGCTCGAGAGCCTGCGCGGCCACCGGCTGCCGCTGCGGCGGCCCGGCGTGCGCATCGCCGGCGAGCGGACGCTTCTCGTCGGCGACGCGGCCGGGCTGATCGACCCGGTCTCGGGCGACGGGATGTACGAGTGCTTCGTCTCGTCGCGTCTCGCGACGGAGGCGATCCTCTCGGGCCGGCTCGACGGCTACCAGGCCGCGGTCGAGTCGGAGCTCGGTCCGCTGCACCGCGCGTCGTGGAGGCTGAAGCAGGCGCTCGACCGCTGGCCGCGCGCGTCGTGGCGGGTCGCGCGCACCCAGCTCCTCTGGCGGACCGTCGAGCGGCTCCTGCTCGGTGAGCTGGCGGCGCCCACGGAGCAGCACGGGCTCGCTCGCATCCCCCTCCGGGCGCTCGACGTTCTCGGCCGAACGTAGCTAAAGCTACGCCCCAATCCTGCCGAAACAAGGTGTCGGTATGGAACTGAACCAGCTCCTCGCGCGCTGTGTCGAAGCCGGCGCCTCCGACATCCACCTGAAGCTCGACCGGCCGCCGATGGTGCGCCGGGACGGCTCCGTCGCGCCCCTCGAGGGCTCGGACCCGCTGACGGAAGCAGATCTCGACTCGTACCTGCGCGCGGTGACCGCCGTGGCGCCGCAGCGCTACGACCTGTTCCACGAGACCGGCGACCTCGACATCGCCTACACCGACGCGGGCCTGCCGCGCTTCCGCGTCAACGCGTTCCGGCAGCGCGGCGCAACGAGCTTCGCGCTCCGCGTCATCCCGAAGAAGGTTCCGCGCTTCGAGGATCTCGGCCTCCCGGGCGGCATCCAGAAGCTCGCCGAGGAGCACCGCGGCCTGGTGCTCGTGACCGGCGCGACCGGCTCCGGTAAGACGACGACGCTCGCGGCGATGATCGACTACATCAACCGCCAGCGGCAGTCGCACATCGTGACGATCGAGGATCCGATCGAGATCCTGCACCCCGATCACCAGTCGATCGTCAACCAGCGCGAGGTCGGCCTCGACACGGAGAACTTCGGCCAGGCGCTTCGCCGCGCACTGCGCCAGGACCCGGACACGATCCTCATCGGCGAGCTTCGCGACGCCGAGACGGCGCAGACCGCGCTGCAGGCCGCGGAGTCGGGCCACCTCGTCTTCTCGACGCTGCACACGGTCGACGCAGCCGAGACCGTCGGCCGCATGATCGAGTTCTTCCCGGAGGGCAAGCAGGTTCAGATTCGCTCAATCATGGCCGGCGTGCTGCGCGGCGTGATCTCGCAGCGGCTGCTCCCGCGCGTCGACGGCGGTCGGGTGGCGGCGGTCGAGGTGATGATCAACAACGCGCGCATCGCAGACCTGATCCGCGAGAACAAGCCGGAGGAGATCACCGACGCGATCGCCGAGGGCGAGTTCTTCCAGATGCAGACGTTCCAGAAGGCGCTGATCGACAAGGTGCTCGACGGCAGCGTCGACCGCGAGGTCGCGGCGAACGCGTCGTCCAGCCGGCACGACTTCATGGTGGCGCTCGAGTACGCCGAGAAGGCCGCCGCCGCAGGCGTCGACCACAACTCGGCCGCGTCCGCGCTGATGCAGGAGCCCGAGCCCGAGCCGGAGCCGGAGCCGCAGCCCGAGTTCGAACTGCGCCTCGCCCCGCTGGGAGACTGATGAAGCGCCTGCTGCTGGTCGCGCTCGTCGCGCTGGCGGCCGCATCGGCGGCGTCCGCCGAGCCGCTGCCGTCCGCCGACACGCCGAACCTCGCGAACCCGCTCGCGGCGCAGCCGCTCGTTCCGCCCGCGCAGCCGCAGGTGCTCTCGTACGACCAGCTGCTTCCGATCTGGCAGGCGGCGGGCCAGGCGTACGGCATCCCCTGGTCGGTGCTCGCCGCGATCGACAAGGTCGAGTCGAACTTCGGCCAGAACATGGGGCCGAGCTCGGCCGGCGCGATCGGGTGGATGCAGTTCATGCCGGACACGTGGGCGCGGTGGGGCACCGACGCGAACGGGGACGGCATCGCCGACCCGTGGAACGCCGAGGACGCGATCTACTCCGCTGCGCGCTACCTCGCCGCGTCGGGCGGAGCGACCGACATCGCCGGGGCGGTGTTCTCGTACAACCACGCGCAGTGGTACGTCGACGAGGTGCTGCAGCTCGCCCACCAGTACGACGCGGGCGGCGTCTCGTTCGCGGCTCAGCTCGACACGGCGCAGCAGTCGCTCGACGC
>CAZDEX010000081.1:2819-8614 GCA_964504405.1 uncultured Gaiellales bacterium
GGGCACACCCACCACGACTACCCGGCCGCCGACATCGCGGCCCCGGAGGGCTCCCAGCTCTACGCGCTCTCGAACGGCACGGTCGAGCAGTCGTGGAACCAGCCGGATCCCCAGTGCGGCATCGGCTTCACGATCCACACGACGGACGGGCTCGCCTGGACGTACTGCCACCTGTCGTTCCTCGAGCCGTCGGTCGTGCCCGGCGCGACCCTGGCCGCCGGCCAGCCGGTCGGCCTCGTCGGCCACACCGGCGACGCGAGCGGCCCGCACCTTCATCTCCAGCTCCAGCCGGCGACCGGCTACCCACAGGACGAACCGTGGTTCCAGGGCTTCGCCGGGACGGCGTTTACCTGGTCGGACAGTGTCCAGGCCAACGCGGCCGCAAATCCCGTGTTCAGCGTGGTCGGGGCCGATTTGGGCACGCCCTCCCGGGCCGTGGAGAGCGCTTCCAGCCAGGCTCCGGTCATCTTCTTCACCGCATCGGGGGCTTGAGTCCCGGCCGCTCGATGCCGAAGGGATGAGGGCGATGGGCTCGTTCGTGCCGCGGTTGCTTGCGCTTACGGTCGTGTGGCTCCTGGCCACGACCGCGCTGACGTACGCCGCGGCCCAGCGGATCGCCACGGGCCCCGTCACACCGCCGAGCGCCGCGACCACGACGATAGCCGCCGCCCCGCAGGTGATCATCGTCCCGGACGTCCGCCACCAGGCCTACGTCTTCGCCAAGGGCACGCTCGGCGACAACGGATTCGGCTGGCGCGTCGAAGGCGCAGTCAAGGGCTTCGCCTCGAACCTCGTCGTCTCGCAGACGCCCGCACCGGGCACCCGCGTGGTCGACACCGGCGCGCCCCTCGTCGTCCTCCACCTCGCGCAGGCGGGCGCCCCGAGCGGGGTGCCGGAGGACGTCTCGAGCGAAGCTCCGACGGCGCTCGAGCTCGCCGACAGCACGGCCGCCGCCGCGCCGGCCCCCGCGGCCAAGCTGCCCGCGCAGACGAAGAAGACGCTCGCGGCGCCGAAGAAGAAGGCCATCCAGACGCAGCAGCCCGCGACCCCGCCCCAGCGCTGGCCGCAGAACCGGCCGCCCGCGTTCACCGTTCCCGGTGCACGCAAGGAGCCGCCCGACGAGATGCCGCTTACGGTCCGCGCGAAGCTCCTCCTCGACTGGCTCGCGACGAATCCCAAGCCGACAGACGCGAACGTCCGCCGCTGGCTCTACCAGCACGCCTGGATCGTCGCCGGCGCCCAGATGGGCTGGTGGCAGGGCGCCGAGGCGCTGAAGACGCTCGAGGCGGCCGACGCGCGCGTGTGGGCTCTCTGGGGAATCGGCGACCGCAGCGAGGCGGTTGCCCGTCAGGCGCTCGCTGAGGTCGAGGCGAGGTCGCGTTGATGATGCGTCAGGAGGCCGGCTATTCGCTGGTCGAGCTGATCATCGTCATGGCAATCCTCACCGTCGTCCTGGGTGCGATCGTCGCCCTCTTCACCTCCGGGATCAACGCCGACGCGAGCCAGAACCGCCGCTTCCAGTCGCAGCAGGACGTCCGGCTCGCGATGGACAAGCTGCGCCGCGAGCTGCACGGTGCGTGCACGATCTCGAGCCCGGGGACCTACAACACGCCGATGAGCTCGGTCACCGTCTACTTCCCGAGCGACAGCTGCGCCTCGGGCAGCCACACCGTCACGTGGTGCACGAACGGGAGCGGCACCAACTACTCGCTCTTTCGCATCGTCGCGACGAGTTGCGCCGGCGCCACGCAGTCGTACGCGGATCACCTCACGAGCGCGAACATCTTCACGTACCTGCCGCCGAACTCCCACCTCCTGACGAGCAGCTCGCTCGGACAGGGAACGAGCGCGACGTACATCGCGACCGCCGACGGATCAGCCACCCTGCCGCGCCTCCACGTCGACCTGACGAGCAACGTCGGCAGCAAGTCGAACGAGGCCTACCGGCTCGTCGACGACATTGCATTCCGCAACGGTTCGCGCGCGTGTCCCGGCGGGGTGGCGGCATGCTGATGAAGCGCCTCGCGCGCGAAGAGGACGGCATCGCGCTGGTCCTCGCGCTGATGACGATGTTCGTCCTGACGGTCGTGAGCACGACGGTCATCTACTACACGACTGCGAGCGGCCATACGTCGAAGCTGTCCCAGACGCGCGACCAGGCCTACCGCTTCGCCGAGGCAGGCATCAACAACGCGATGGCGATCCTCGGCCAGCCGCCGGACCCGGTCACGGGGCTCGGCAACAACGCGCTCGATCCGAACGTCTTCTGCGGGCTCGCCGGTGAGACGTACACCACGGGCTGCACGGTCAAGAACGCCTACCCCGGCGGGTACGTGATCTGGTCGGGCACGCTCAGCCAGGGCACCGCGACCTGGACGCTCACCTCGACCGGCTATGCGCAGGACACGAACATCAACAGCTCGTCTCCGACGTACTCGACGCGCACGCTGACGGTCAACGTGGCCGTGCACCCCACCCTGACCCAGCCGCTGAACACGCCGGTCTGGAACTACATCTACGCGACGAAGCCGGCGAGCACGCCGCCGACGTGCGACGAGGACCTGAACCAGTCCGTGTCGATCGCCTCCCCGTTCTACGTCGAGGGCAACCTGTGCCTCCACAACTCGTCGAACATCGTCAAGGGCCCGCTCGTCGTCAAGGGCAGGCTGAGCATGGACTCGAACACGCAGAACTACGCAGGCACCTCGTCCGTGCCCCTGAGCGACGCGCACATCCTGAACGGCTGCACGGTCAAGACGACGACGCATACCCCCTGCCAGAACAACGGCGTCGACAACGTCTGGGCAACGGTGCTCGACGCGACCGCACCGAGCGGACTGACCCCGCCGACGCCGAACTGGAACAACTGGTACCTGAACGCGAGTCCGGGGCCGTACTTCCCGTGCCAGACGATGAACGGCCAAGCGCCGTTGAACGCACGGGTCTTCGACAACGTGGTCGATCCGAACCCGAGCGACACCGCTGCGCAGAAGCTCGCGTACCAGAACGACAGCGTGCCGGCGCAGGACCTCGTACCCGGTTTCGACTACCGCTGCCAGACGGCGTCGGGTGAGCTGAGCTGGAACAACACGACGAAGACGCTGACGATCAAAGGGACGATGTACATCGACGGCGACGTCTACATCCAGAACGGCGCCGTGAACAAGTACACCGGGCAGGGCGTGATCTACGTCGGCGGCACGGTGCTGATCAAGAACTCGAGCCTCTGCGGCGCGATCTACAACGGCGCGTGCGACATGCGCACGTTCCAATCGTCGCCGGCGCAGGGCTGGGACCCGAACTCGTCGCTGATCTGCTTCGTCGCGAAGGCGACGGGCGGCCAGGTGAGCGCCGGCGACTCGGTTCAGCTCGTCAGCGCGACGCTGCAGGGCGCCGCGTATGCGGCCGGCAACATCGATGTCGGCACGACGTCGAACGTCGACGGGCCGATGGTGGGGTACCAGGTACTCCTGGGGCAGTCGGTGACGACCTCCTTCCCGTCGATCACGATCGTCCCCAACGGGATGCCGTCGAACCCGACCGCGTACGCGCAGGTCGACCCGCCGAGCAGCTACTCGGGCTAGTCCATGAGCGCCGCCGCCGCCGGCATCGCCTTCTTCCCCGCGCTCGCGATCGGATCATTCCTGAACGTCGTCGCCGCTCGGGTGCCGTTGAAGCGGTCGGTCGTCTCGCCGGCCTCGGCGTGCATGAACTGCGGGACCGAGATCGCGTGGTACGACAACATCCCGGTCGTGTCCTGGCTCCTCCTGCGCGGCCGCTGCCGCACGTGCGGCACCGGCATCTCGTGGCGCTACCCGGCCGTCGAGCTCGCGACGGCGCTCCTCGTCGCCGCGTGCTGGTGGAGATTCGGGGTCTCGTGGGACGCCGCGATCGCGTCGTTTTTCTGCGCGGTGCTCGTAGTGCTCTCGGCGATCGACATCGACCGGCGGATCGTCCCGAACAAGATCGTGCTGCCGGCGGCGGTGCTGGTGCTCGCCGCGCAGACCGTGGTGCACCCGTCGGTCGAATGGCTCGCGGCCGGCCTCGGCGCCTCGCTCTTCCTCTTCCTCGCGGCGCTCGCCTACCCGCGCGGGATGGGCATGGGGGACGTCAAGCTGGCGCTTCTCCTCGGCTTCATGGTCGGCAGGACGGTGCCGATCGCCCTCTTCCTGGGGATGCTCGCGGCGCTCGTGCCCTCGGCCGTCCTCTTTGCCCGCCACGGCTCGAGGGCACGGAAGATGGCGATCCCGTTTGCCCCGTTCTTGGCTGTGGGAGGCGTTTTGGCGCTGTTCTGGGGCCATCCGGTCCTCGACTGGTACCTCGGCTTCACCCGCTGAGGGAGGGGCCGGGGGGAGACAGTTGAGCCCCCGGAACGCGCTGGACGCCCCGAGTCGGCGTCCTCGGTCGCACCGATAGAACCCCGCTATCGGCGCGCCCTGCGTCCTTGCCTCCGGACGTCCATCGCGCCCCGGCGACGAACGGCCTCGCCCCGGCCCCTCCTCCCTCGTAGGAGGGATCAGGGAAGGAGCGGGGCGAGGGCCGGTCAACCTCAAGGGCCCGGCGTTTCCTGCCGATACCTCGAACGAGGGATATGACCGACGATTTCAAGCTCCGTACTGTCCCGCCGGAGGGCGAGGAGGAGGCGCCGCCCGCAGAGGGCGGGGGGCTCCGGCGCGCCGACGCGCCGGGCGTGAACGCCTCGGCCGAACTCGTCGCCGACCTGCTCGCCGCGACCGGGCTCGTCCCCGAGGACAAGCTCGCGCTGGCGCGGGGCAGGGCCGGTGCGAACGGGTCGCTCGCGCGGGCGCTCATAGACGAGGGGATCGCGACGAGCGACGGCATCGCCCGCACGCTCGCGTCCCGCTACCAGCTGCCGCTCGTCGACCTCGCCGAGTCCGGCGTCGACGCCGAGGCGGCGAAGCAGATTCCGCTGCACGTGCTCGAGCGTGTCGGCGCGATCCCGTTCGCGATGGACGCGATGACGCTGCGCATCGCGATCGCGGACCCGAGCAACGTCCAGGCCGTCGACGAGCTCCGGATCGCGACCCGCCTCACCGTCGAGCTGGCGGTGGCGACGCGGGAGGACGTCGAAGCGGAGATCCGCCGCATCGTCCGCGCCTCCGAGGCGTTCGGCTCGCGCGCGATCCTCGAGGAAGAGGAGGCGGCCCACCAAGAGGAGCTCGAAGAGGCCGACGACCTCGAGGTCGACGACGGCTTCTCCGACGCGCCGCTCGTCCGGCTCGTCAACTCGGTGATCTTCCAGGCCGCCGAGGACGGCGCCTCGGACATCCACTGGGAGCCGCAGGAGGACTCGCTCGTCGTGCGGCTGCGCATCGACGGCGTGCTGCACGAGGTGCAGCGCATCCCGAAGCGCCTCGCGCCTGGTGTGACGACGCGCCTCAAGGTGCTCGCGAAGCTCGACATCGCCGAGCGGCGCAAGCCGCAGGACGGCCGGATCGCGCTGAACGCGCAGGCCGCGGGCCGGATGATGGACATCCGCGTCGCGGTCCTGCCGACGGTCGAGGGCGAGTCGATCGTCATGCGTCTCGTCGACAAGTCGAAGAAGATCCCGACGCTCGCGGATCTCGGGCTTTCCGACGACATGCAGGCGAAGCTCACGGAGATCTTCATGCGCCCGACCGGCGCGCTCCTCGTCACGGGGCCGACCGGCTCCGGTAAGTCGACGACGCTCTACGCCGGCATCACGCAGGTGAACCGGCCCGAGATCAACATCATCACCGTCGAGGACCCGGTCGAGTTCCGCGTCCCCGGCGTCAACCAGGTGCAGATCAACA
>CAZDEX010000082.1:0-8575 GCA_964504405.1 uncultured Gaiellales bacterium
TGATTCGCCAGCTCTCGCTGGTCGCGTTCCTGATGGCGGAACGGCGACCGCTGACCGCGCGCGACATCAAGTCGAACGTCGAGGGCTATCAGGAGATGAGCGACGAAGCCTTCGCGCGTCGCTTCTACTCCGACCGTGCAGAGCTCGTCTCGCTCGGCGTGCCGCTCGACTCGCAGCGCGACGAGTTCACCGGGGAAGAGCTGTACACGCTTCGCTCCGAGCGCTACTTCTTGCCCGAGCTCGAGCTCGACGACGAAGAGCTCGCTGCGTTGCAGACGTGCTTCTACCTCCTCGAGGGACGGTTTGCATACGCCGAGCCGCTGCGCCTCGCACTGCAGAACCTCGCGCTCGGCCGTTCCGCGGGCGCGCTCGCCGCGCAGCCGACCGGGACCGCGGTGAGCGTCGAGGTGCGCGACCCGGACTACTCGCCCGAGCTGCAAGGGCGTCTCGGAAAGCTGGAAGGCGCGATCTCGAAGCAGCGCACCGTCAAGTTCCGCTACTGGTCGATCTACCGCGACGGCGAGGAAGAGCGGACGCTGAACCCGTACGCCCTCCTTCCCGAGAACGGCTCCTGGTACGTGATCGGCCACGATCTCGACCGCGACGACATCCGCACCTTTCGCGTCTCGCGCATCCGCTCCGACATCCGCTTCGCGACGCGTCGCGAACGTGACTTCCGCCTTCCGCCCGAGTTCGACGTCGAGAACTACCGCGGCCGTGCGGAGTGGCAGTTCGGCGACATCGTCGGCGAGGCGAAGGTCGAGGTCGCGCCGGACACCGCGTGGTGGGTCGAGCGCGCGTACGGCGGCGAGCGCAACAAGGTCGAGGGCGACGTGTTCACGACGCAGTACGCATCGACCAACCTGCTCGCGCGCTGGATCCTGCGGCAGGACGGCCGGGCGGTCCCGCTCGAGCCGTCGGAGCTGCGCCGGCTCGTCGTGGAAGGCGCGCGCGCCGCGCGGGCCGCGCACGAGGGCGCACCGCCCACGCCGGCTGCAGAGCTCGTCGTCGGCGAGTCCGACGCCGTGGAGCGCTTCGCGGGACCGGTTGCGCCCGAGCGCTTCGGCGTGCTCCAGTCACTGCTCGCGTATCTGCTCGCGGCCTGCGGCGACGAGCGCGAGGGCGTCATTCCCGCGGCGGATCTCGTCCACCGCTTCTCGATCCCGGCGGAACAGCTCGAGGAGCATCTCTCGCTGCTCAATCTCGTCAACTTCGGCGGCGGGTGCTACGCGATCTACGCCGAGCTGCACGGCGACAAGGTGCACGTCGACAAGGAGCTCTTCGGCGACACGTTACGCCGCGCCCCGCGGCTGACGCCGCTCGAAGCGCGCGCGATCCGGCTTGCGCTGGAGTTCGTCGGGCCGATGGTCGCGGCGGGCGCGCACGACACGCTCGCCAACGTGCGCCGCAAGCTCGAGGAGACCTTCGGCCAGTTCGAGCTCTCGCAGACGCCCGAGCCGCACGCCGGCGCCGAGGAGGGCCTCGTCGAGAAGCTCAGCAAGGCGATCGACGAGCACAAGCTCGTCGAAATCGAGTACCTGAAGCCGGAGGAGCAGGAGGTCGCGACGCGCACCGTCGAGCCGTACTCGATCGAGCGCCGTCTCCCCCACTGGTACGTGCACACATGGGACGTCGAGCGCGACCAGCCGCGCTCGTACCGTCTCGACCGGATGCGCAAGGCGACGGTGCAGCGCAAGGGATTCACCCCGCGCGACGGCTTCGATCCGTCCGAGCTCCACGACGCGACCACTGCGCGCATCTGGTACTCGCCCGCGGTCGCGCGCTGGGAGGTCGAGAAGGGCGCACGCCCGCTCGTCGACGGCGCCGCGATCGCCGACAAGTCGGTCGGCTCTGCCGAGTGGCTCGTCGGCGAGGTCGTCTCGTACCGCGGCGAGGCGATCGTGCTCGAACCGCAGGAGCTGCGCACGCGCGTTGCGCTGCGAGCGAAAGAGCTCGCGGCGGAGCTCCGGCCTACCCGGCCGGCAGCCTCACGCTGAACGTCGCCCCGCGGCCCGGCGCCGACGAGACATCGATCGTGCCGCCGTGCGCCTCGGCGATCGAGCGCGCGATGAACAGGCCGAGCCCGGTGCCCGGCTTCGCACCGCTACCCGGCGCGCGGCCGAACTTCTCGAAGACGATCCGCTGGTCGCCCGGATCGATCCCCGGCCCCTGGTCGCGGACGGAGACGAGCACCGCGCCGTTGGACTGCGCCACCGACACGTGCACCGGCTCGCCGGCCGGCGAGTACTTGACGGCGTTGTCGATCAGGTTCAGGAAGACCTGACGGAGGCGGTCGGCGTCTCCGCGCACGCGCGGAACGGTCGCGATCTCGGAGACGATCGGGACCTCGTCCTGGCCGAGCGACGATGTCGTGACGATCTCCTGCACGATCGCGGAGACATCGACGTCGCCAAAGCGGTAGCTGAACGTGCCCGCGTCGATGCGCGACGTGTCGAGCACGTCCCCGATCAGGTCGGCGAGACGCGACGTCTCGTCGCCGATCAGCGCGAGGAACCGTTCGCGCTGATCGGGCCGCAGCTCGCGCCACCGCGCCTGCAGCGTGCGTGCGGCGCCGATCACGGCCGCCATCGGGCTGCGCAGCTCGTGGGACACGAGCGACACGAAGTCCGCGCGCAGTGCAGACAGCCGCCGGAGCTCCTCTACCGTGCGCCGCTCGCTCTCGAAGGCGCGCATGTTCTGCACGGCGGCGGCAGCGAGGCGCCCGAGGAGGCTCACGAGCTCGACCTCGTGCTGTTGAAACGCGTCGGGCTCCGCACGCCCGATCGAGATCAGGCCGATCGTGCGCGCGCCGATGAGCAACGGAGCGGCGACGCGGGAGCGCACGCCGAGCCCGACGAGACGATGCTCCTCGGCGTACTCGAACGTGGTCATGTCGCGGCGGTAGACGGTCTGCCCGCGCGCAACGACCTCCGCGAGCACGTTGTGCTCGAGCGACATCTCCTCACCGGGCGGCATCACCTCGTCGGCCTGCTCGCCCGCGGTCGCGATCACGCGCGCGACGTTCTCCTCCGCCAGCACGATCGCCATGCGCCGGAACGGCACGAGCCCGCGCACTTCACGGATGAACGCGCTGAACGCTTCGTCGAGATCGAGCGACGAGCTGAGCGCACGCGCGCATCGGTTCGCGGCGTCGAGCAGGTCCGCGCGGCGCCCGAGCTCGTCGCGCAGCACCTCCGCCTCCTCGGCACGCTGCTCCGCCGTGGAGCGCCCCTCCTCCATGCGGGAGACGACCCAGCCGACGAGCAGCGCCATCAAGAGCCCGGCGCCTCCCTGGAACGTCACGAACTGCACCTGGTACGGCGTGTGGAAGTGGTGCGAGCGCAGCTGCTCGAACACGGCGGCGACGGGGATCGACGCGGCCGCCAGGATGATGCCTCCGCGCATCCCGTAACGAACCGCGCCCAGGACGATCGCGAGGAACAGCAGCTGGCGGGTCGGAGTACCGAGCTCGTACGCGTACAGCAGGACGAACCCCGCGACGATCGCGAAGTCGAAGACCATCGCATTCAGGACGTACAGCGGGCCGATCGAACGGCGAGCGCACGCATAGAGCCCGAGCGCCCCGACGGCGAGGATCGCGGTGAGCGCCCAGGCGATCGGCTCGTAGCCGTCCGGGTAGCCGCGCGTCAGCGCGACCTGGAAGACCGCGAACACGACCGCGCCGAGGCGAACGACGCTGACCCACCATTCGAGCGGCCGGTTCGCGGTCGTCACGCGCGCTCCCGGATGCGCGCGAGCGCCCAGTCGGCGTGCTCGTCGCCGGCGTACGGCTCGATCGCGGCCACGTGCTCCGGACCGCCCACGTTGCCGAGCGCGACGAGCGCGTTCCGCCGCAGCCATTGCGGATCGTTGCGCGGCACGAACAGGCGGTCGTACTCGTCGACGAGGGCGCGGCCGTCGCTCTCGAGCCACTCGACGAGATCCACGTGCGCGTCGCGCTCGGCGAGATGCGCACGGCGTTTCTCGACGCCGCGGTTCCACGGACACACGTCCTGGCAGATGTCGCAGCCGTAGACCTGCGCACCGAGCGCGGCGCGGTACTCGACCGGGATCGCAGCGGGCGCCTGTGTCCAGTAGGACAGGCACTTGCGCGCATCGAGCGTGCCGGGCTCGTCGAGCGCGCCGGTCGGGCACGCGTCGACACAGAGCCGGCAGTCGCCGCAGTCGGTCGCGAGCGGCGAGGTCGGTTCCAGCTCGACGTCCGTGACGAGCGTCCCGAGCACGACCCATGAGCCGTGCCTCCGCGTGATCATCATCGTGTTCTTCCCGTAGAACCCCACCCCGCTCCGCGCCGCCGCCTCACGGTCGACGTGCCGGTTCGCGTCGACGAGCACGCGGTACCGGCCGCCGACGCGGCGGCCGAGCTCGTCGAGGCGCTCGCGCAGCGTCTCGTAGGCGTCGTCCCACGTGTAGCGCGCGAGGCGTCCTTGCCCCGGCTCGAGCGGCGCTTCGGGGCGCCAGTAGCAGACCGCGGCGGAGACGACGCTGCGCGCTCCCTCGAGCAGCGACTCCGGATGGCACGACTGCTCGGGCCGCGCCATCGTGAACTTCATCCCGGCGAACAGGCCGCGCTCGCGCCGTTCGACGATGTGACGCTCGGTCGATTCGTACGCCTCCGCACGAGCGACGCCGACCGCATCGAGACCGAGCTCCTCCCCTAGCCGGCGAACGTCGTCCGTCGTCATGCGAGGATTGTGCCCACGTGAAAGCAATACGCATCCACGAGGACGGTGGCCCGGAGGTGCTTCGCTACGAGGACGCGCCCGATCCGGAACCGCGCGACGGCGAGGTGCTCGTCGAGCTGCGGGCCGCCTCCCTGAACCACCTCGACGTCTGGATCCGCAAGGGCCTTCCGTCCGTGCCCAAGCCCCGCATCCTCGGCGCGGACGGCGCCGGCGTGATCGCCGGCACGGATGAGCGGGTCGTCATCAACCCGGGGATCATGACGGGCGGGACGATGCACATCGTCGGGGAGACGATGGACGGGACGCACGCGGAGCTGATCGCCGTCCCGCGCGACTACGTTCACCCGATCCCGGACGGCCTGTCGTTCGAGGAAGCCGCCGCGTTCCCACTCGTCTTCGAGACGGCCTACCGGATGCTCGTGACCCGGGCCCGACTGGAGGCCGGCGAATGGGTGCTCGTGTGGGGCATCGGCGGCGGCGTCGCAACGGCCGCGATGTCGATCGCCAAGGCGCTGGGCGCGAAGGTCGTCGTCACGTCGTCAAGCGACGCGAAGCTCGAGCGCGCACGCGAGCTCGGCGCAGACGCCACCGTGAATCACGAGAACGAGGACGTGGTCGCGCGGGTGAAGGAGGTGACGGGAGGCGGTGCACACGTCGTGGTCGACGACGTCGGAGAGGCGACGTGGAAGCGAACGCTCGATGCTGCGCGCGCCGAGAGCCGCATCGTCGTCTGCGGGGCCACGACGGGCCCCAATCCGCCGGCCGCGCTGCACCGGGTCTGGTGGAAGCAGCTTTCGATCCTCGGCTCGACGATGGGCACGCCCGAGGACTTCAAGGGCGCCTACGACCTGATCGCCGCCGGCAAGGCGAAGCCCGTCGTCGACGAGATGTTCGCGCTCGCCGACGCGCGCGCCGCGCACGAGCGCATGGAAGCCGGGCAGCAGCTCGGCAAGATCGTCCTCGCAATTCCCTAGGCGCGGGCGGAGACGGCGGCCGCGGCGTTCCGGAGCCGCTGCCACGCCGTTCCGCCTCCGAGCACGACCTTCACCGCGCGGAGCCGTAGGCCCGGCGCGCGGCCGACGACGAGCGCGACGAGCTCGGCGATCGCAGGATCGAGACGGTCTGCGCCGTGCACCGCGAGCTGCAGTGCGCCGAGCGCTCGCTCGTAGTCGCCTGCGAGGTACCGCACCCGGGCGGTGTCGGCGGCGTACGCCGCCGGGAACGGCCAGTCCTCCGTCCAGCCTTCGTTCAGCTGGGCGAGCCCGTCGTCGACGCGGTGCTCGAGCGCGAGCGCGAAGGCGCGCGCACGGTGACCGTCGTAGTTCAGGTCGCCCGGGTCGCCCTGGAGCAGCAGGTCGGCCGCGCGATGGAGCGCGGCGGCATCGCCCGCCCGGGCAAGGCGCCACGTCTCGTCCCCGTACCCCCTGCGCTCGCTCACGCCTCGATTCTCCCCGATCCGACAGACAGACTCATGCGTACAACGACCGAGCGCCCCGGTGGTGGCCGGGGCGCTCGTCGTCAACCGGTTACTGGGAGGTCGAGCTCAGGGACCGACGACAGCCGCGATCGTGACGGTCGTCGTGTACGTGCCGGCGTATGCGTTGCCCGGGATCGAGACGTTGATCGTCGGGGTGACGTCGATCTTCCCGAGGCCCGTGTTGGCCGCAGCGTTGAAGAACTTCGACGCGGTGCTGCCGATGGTGAGGGGGTAGGTGACCGCGTTCGTCGCCGCGGTGCAGGTGCTGCCCGCGTGGCAGGCCGCCGCGACGCTTCCCACCGAGCCGGCCGCGAGGGTGTGGCCCGCGCCGTCCGAGAAGGCGCCCGCCGAGATCGTCAGGTTCCACCCGCCACCCGAGCCGCGAGCGTCGACGAGCCCGAGAACCGGCGCATACGAGACCGTCTGGTCGGTGCCGTCCAGCGTGTCGGTGACCGACGGGTTGGACGGGAGGTTGAGTGAAAGCCCGGCCGCGCCGGTCACCGTCGCCGTCGTGGTGAGCGTGCCGGCGAGCGCTGCGGTCGACGCCACCAGCGCCACCGCCGCAATTCCGATCAAGATGAAGATCCGCTGCCTCATTGAAGTGCTCCTTCAGTTCCGGTTGACGGTTCGAACTATCGGAGGCGCGGGTGGGAACGACGGTGCCCGGTCGGTATGAAGACGGGAGGGACGAAAACCCCGTACAGCGGTCGATTCGGACACTGTGTGGCGCCTGGATCTTCGACTGCCTCCAGCGCTCCAGCCGCGCACGGGTGTCCGACACCAGGGCGACCGCGTCGCGCCGCGTCCGTCAGACGCTGTTCATCTGCCTTCCCAATAATGGCCCGCCGATGAACGCTGACACACCACCCCCCGGCCGCCCGCCCGGAGCTCGTCGCCTGGCCGCCGTCCCGCCCGTCGATCCCCGGCAGCTGCCCAAGGACGCAGCCATCTGGATCGGTCTGCTCGTCGTTGCCTGGTTCGCCGGCAAGACGGGTGAGCAGCTCGGGCTCCCGGCGCCCCACGTGATCGTCTCCGTGATCATCGGCGTGGCCCTCGCCGGCACCGGGCTGCTGCGCCGCCCGGTCCCCCGGCCGCTGCACACCGGGGCCCAGGCGATCACCGGGGTCGTCATCGGCACGTACCTGAACGTGCACGCGCTCGCCCACACCGGTAAGGCTCTCGCGCCCCTGCTCGCCATCACGATCGTGACCGTGGTCCTGAGTCTGGTCGCCGGCCTGCTGCTCGCCCGCTGGACGGGCATGGACCAGCGGACCGCTTCGCTCGGGATGGTCGCCGGCGGCTCCGCCGCGATCGTCGGTGCGGCGGAGGACCTCGAAGCAGACGCACGCATGGTCGCGTTCATGCAGTACCTGCGGCTCGTCCTGGTCATCCTCGCCATGCCTCTGCTCATCCGGCTCGTCTTCGCCCGCGGTCAAGGACACTTCCTGGCCCTGGGCGCCAAGGAGGTCGAAGTGGCCTTCACACTCACCGGCGCGGTGCTGCTCGTCCTCGCAGCCATCGTCGGCTGGTGGCTCGGAAAGCTCGCCCGCCTGCCTGCCCCGGCCCTGCTCGGCCCGGTCATCTTCGGCGCCCTCGTCACCATCGCCGGAGTGAACGTCAACCCGCCCGAGCTACTGCGCGAGGTCGCGTTCAACATCATCGGGCTGGAGGTGGGCCTGCGTTTGACGCCGGGCGCGCTCCGCGCGATGGGACGCATGTTTCCCAAGGTGATGCTCTTCGTCGTGGCGATCACCGGCGCCTGCGCCGGCCTCGCCTACGTGGTCACGCTCGTCACCAACATCTCACCGGCCAATGCCTACCTCGCCACCACACCCGGCGGCATCAACGCGGTGCTGGCCATCGCCTCCTCCGTCCACTCCGATGTCCCGCTCGTCTTCAGCGTCCAGACGCTCAGGTTGCTCATGATGGTGCTGCTCGTGCCGCCGATCCTCAAGTGGTACATCGGCCGGCACTCCGCACCCACGCCGGCCGCCGAGCGCACCGCCCCGCCAACCGAAGCCGCCGACGTCGAGTACGCGGACGTCGGCTGAACGGCCCGACGGCCGTCGCGTCGGGCGTCAGGCACCGCACCTCGGACGGTTAGCCGAAGCCGAGGATGAACTTCGCGTCGTCGGACATGCGGTCCGGCGTCCACGGGGGGTCGAACGTCAGGTCGCTCTCGACGCCTTCGACGCCGGGGATCTCCTTGACCACCCGCTCGATGTCCTCCTGGATCATCGCGCCTGCGGGGCACCCCATCGACGTGAGCGTGTACTGCACCTTCACGTTCGGCCCTTCGATCTCGGCGTCGTAGAAGAGCCCCAGCTCGACGATGTCCATCCCGAGCTCGGGATCCTCGACCTGGCGCAGCGCTTCGACGACCTCTTCCTTG
>CAZDEX010000083.1:0-8565 GCA_964504405.1 uncultured Gaiellales bacterium
AGTGCCTCCCGAACGTGGCGCTAGTCAGCGAATCTCGATTTGCGTTCCGCCGTCGGCTCCCGCTTTGAGACGGGCGGCTTGACCTTCGCCGCGAGTGTTCGTGAGACTGGCGTCGTGTCGGCGTTGTACACCACTGTGTTTGGCACGGGCGTGCCGGCGGTTTTTGTGCACGGCAGTTTTGGCTGGGGGCTCGACACGTTCCCGGAGCAGCGGCTGCTTGCCGACGAGTATCAGGTTGTGCTCGTCGACCGTCGCGGTTTTGGCGGGAGCACGTTCGCCGAGGCCGAGGGATGGCCGAAGGACATGCTCGACGTGGCTGAGCTGTTGGAGGTGATCGGGCCGGCACATCTGGTCGGGCAGTCCTACGGGGCGGTCGTGACGCTGCTGGCGGCTGGGATTCGACCCGACTGCGTCCTCTCGCTCGTGGCGATCGAGCCGCCTGCGTTTGAGGTGGCGAAAGGGGATGCTTCGGCGGACAAGACAGTCGCTGCGTTGAAGCCAGTATTCGACCGTGTCTCCGAGTTGACTGCGCGCGAGTTCGTGACCGAATGGGCGCTTGCTCAGGGAAGGACACTCGAACAACTGGAGCGGTGGGTTTCCTCGTTCGGTGATGACGACTGGGCCGCCGTCGAGGCCTCGCGTCTCGAACGGTGGCCGGGGGATCCGCCATTCCGTTTCGACGTTCTGCGGTCGGCGAGATTCCCGAAGGTAATGGTGCGTGGCGGCTGGAACACCGAAGGCGGCCCGGCTGGGGGCCGAGACTTCGCTGCCGTGTGCAACCGCATCGCCGACGAGATCGACGCCCCGGTGGTCGTATTCGACCACTCGACACACAATCCGCAGATGCAAGAAGCCGAAGCCTTCAACGCCCTTCTTCGGCGGACGTGGTCGGCAGTCGTGCATCCCGCCTAGCCTCGCGTGTCTGGCCCATCGAGGGCGGAACCGTCTCGGTTGTCGGCCTGCTGTCTGCGGCGTCTATTTGCTGAGCAAGCTGGCGACGATGTTGATCGTGACTGCCACGATGACGGCCCCGAACAGGTACGAGAGCAGCGCGTGTCTGACGGCTGTGCGTCGGATGGTCTTGGTCTGAAGGTTCGTGTCGGAGACCTGGAAGGTCATCCCGACGGTGAGCGCGACGTACGCGAAGTCGATGTAGTCGGGACGGTCGTCCTCGTTGAAGTCGATGCCGCCGACCGGATCGGCGTAGTAGCCGCGGCTGTACCGCAGCGTGAAGACGGTATGGACGGAGGCCCAGGACAGGGCGACCGTGAGGACGACGAGGGCCACGAGGAGCGCCTTCGTCGTGCCGTGGTCGCGCCCGGCCTGCACGAGCGTGAACGCGACGGCGACCAGGCTGGCGACGCTCGCGCCGAGGAGTAGCGCGTCCGCTGCGAGCCGCGAGAAATCTTCGCGCCGGGCGTGGTCGGCCGTGCCCTCCGCGTCCATCGGCCCGATCACGAGCCAGACCCAGGCGACGACGACGAACGCGAGGACGCACCACGCGACCGCGACTGCGACAGCCCATGAGGCGCCGGCCCCGGCCGCGCCTGCACCGGCGACTGCTCCGAGTACGGCAGCGACGGCCAGCCGAAGTCCGGCGGGTAGATCCGGGATGTTCATTGGCGATCCGTCCCCGACTCGGGCGAGTTCTGAACTTCGCGCAACGGGGATCGCCGCGCCGCCGTCGAGGTCCGGGCTCGCGCAGGGCGAACAGCTCCGAATCCCGGAACGCTCGCCCAGCCGAGCGCTCCTGGCCGCGTGAGAATGACGCCGCGTGAGATGACGCTGGACGAGAACCGTGCGGATCTGCAGCGCCATGCCGACGACTTCGTCAATCGGACGGGGTTCACGTACAGCGTGCTCGACCCCACGAGCCGCAACGTGATCGGGTGTGCCTACATCTACCCGGCGCGCGAGGGGGACACCGGGGCCGGCGCACGCTCCTGGGCGCGCGCGAGCCATGCGCACCTGGACGCGCCGCTTTGGCGCGCCGTGCGTGCGTGGTTGAAAACAGACTGGCCGTTCGCCGGCGTCGAGTACGCGCCGCGCGCCTAGACCTCCTCGAGCAGTTTCCACTGCCCCTCGGAAACGACCTCGACCTTCCCGTCGACCACTTTGAAGGCCGTCTGATCGTCGACCGCGTACGCGGGGCCCGCCAGGCCGGCGGCCCATTGTTCTGCGGCCGCCATGGTGTTCGACGGCAGGTCGGGGTTGTCGAGGTGCGGAAAGATCGAGAAGTCGACGATCCCCAGGGTGCGGTCGTCGGCCGCGGAGGGCCACCTCACGAAATCGCCGCCGATGCGCGGGGTCATGACCATGCTCCCGGCGCTCACCCCGACCCAGACCGTCTCGGGCAGCGTTGCCAGCACGTCAATCAGTCCGCTCTGCCGCAGCCAATGGCACAGGTACGTCGCGTCGCCGCCGTCCACGAGCAGGACGTCGGCCTCGCGGACCCAGGGAACCCAGCGCTCCTCGCCGATGCTGGAGAGCGCGGTCAGCTCGAGCACGCCGAGCGACTTCCACTCCATCGCTGTCATGCCACCCCACGGAGGCAGGCCGGCGATGAAGCCTCGAACCGATGTCGGGCCGCACATCGGGTGGCCCCACTGCGCGGTGGGGATGCACAGCGCGCTGGATTCCTCGATCGGCTTGCCGAGCAGGTCGACCAGGGCGCGGCGGATGCTCGGGTTCGTGACGCCGCCGGAGGTAAGGAGAAGCTTCACGATCAGGCTGCGTCGGCGCGCGGCGTCAGGAGCTTCCAGTTGCCCTCGGAGACGACCTCCATGGTGTCGTCCGTGACCTTGATCGCGCTCTGGTCGTCGAGTGCGTAGGTCGGAGCCGGGATCCCGGCGGCCCACTTCTCGACCTCGGGCAGCGTGGAGTCGTCGAACCCCTCGACATCGAGATGCACGCGCACGGCGAAATCGACCAGCCCGAGGCCCGCGTACGGGTCATCGCCCATGTCACTGCCCGCAGGGACCCACTCGAGGTCGAACTCGGCATCGCAGTTGTAGGGCGTGAGGACGATGCTCCCGGCGCTCACGCCGACGTAGACGGTTTCGGTCAGCGACGGCAGGAGGTCCGCCAGTCCCGAGGCCTGCATCCAGTGGCGCAGGTAGAGAACGTCGCCGCCCCAGACGAGCAGCGCATCGGTCTCGCGGAGCGTGGGAACCCAGCTCTCGGGCTGGATCGTCGTCAGCGCCGTCAGCTCGAGCACGCCGAGCGACTTCCAGCCCAGGTCGCACAACGGGCTTCTGGTGTCGCCGGTGATCGCCTTGTATGCCATCCCCGCACCGCCGGGAAAGGGGTAGATGCCCGTCGGGACGAAGAGCGCAGTCGACTCCTCGATCGGCTTGCCGAGGAGTTCGACGAGCGCAGCGCGGATGCTCCCGTTCTTGATGCCACCCGAGGTGAGAAGAAGTCTCAAATCAGCTCCATGCGTTGTTTGGGGTAAGGGCGTTTCGCCGTGCTGCGGTGTTTCCGCCGTACAGAGAGACCGGCCGACCGCGCGGAACTCATCGGCCGGGCGTCTTGTTCAGCGCGATGCCCGCTGCGACGCGTTCGAGGAAGTGTTCGTCCACGGCTGGGTCATGCGCTCCGGCCCGCCGAGCGCGCCCGCATGCGAACACGGCCGTTTGGGCGACGAGTGCGAGCGCGGTTGCAAGCACGAACGTCGTGGGGGTGCCGAGGCGTTCGATTCCGATCGCGACCGTGAAGCAGAAAAGCGCGTAGGCGAAGAAGCCGACCGTCATCCCGCGCAGGAGGCGGATCGCCTCGTCGGGGCCGCGTTGCGCCAGCGTGAAAGCCGCGAGCACCGGCGTGATCACCGGGAACGATGCGACGAGGCCGCTCAATTGCGCTCCGAGGAGATGCGCTGCGGCGGTCACGCACACGACGGGAACGACAGCGCAGCCTCCGCGCAGCACCAGGTCGAACGGCGGGTACGCCGGCGGGCGCGCCACGGTCGCGACCGGCCGCCGCAGCAACGCGAGACCGCACGTGCACGCCACACCGGCAATCACGAGCGCCGTGACCGGGCCGACGTGGACGGGGCGAAGCGCGGCGATCACGACCGCGAACGATCCCCAGCCGGCCGCGACCGCCCACGGCCACGTGTGCCGCTCGGCGACCCAGGCGAAGGCGAGGACGAACACGATCAGCGCGACCATCCCGAGCAGCGTCCCGATTGATGCGTGCCGCGCGAACGCGCTGCCGTGCTCGAGCGCGAGGACGAGCAGGATCGGCCCGGCGATCGCCGGCAAGCCGCCGACGATCCCCGCCACCCCGACGCCGAAGCGGCGCGAGACGAGCGACGCAGCCACGACGAACCCGGGCGCGAGCACGACCTTCAGGAGCAGCAGTGTCACGCGCTTCCGAGCACGCGCTCGAGCGCAGCCCGGTCCGTCGGCGCTCCGTGCGCAGGCAGCACGAGCTCGACCGGCAGGTCGAGGAGCGGACGGAGCCGCCGAACGACGTCTTCCCGCGTCACGTGCTTGCGACCGCCGAGCTGGATGTCGAGCCCGTTGCCGAAGTCCGAGAGCGAATCGCCGGTGACGATCGCGTTGATTGCGGGCAGCCACAGGACGAGGTCGTTGTCCTCGCGCCCCGCGTAGGCGTGTATGCCGAAGGGCCAGCTTCCGGGACCGTGGAAATGCCCCTCGCCTTCGCCTGCGCGGAGCCACGCCAGGTCGTCGCTCTCCATCCCGCGCACACCCTCGGGGTCGACGCCGAACTTCTCGACCCAGTCCTCCCACGTGTCCGCAGGCGGTGTGTGGATCGGGAGGCCGAGGCCGCGCGCGTCCCGTTCGTGGTACGGAGCCGTCAGGACGACGGCGGTCGCACGCTCGCGCAGCGCGTCCGGAACGAGGAGCGGGTCGAACAGGACGAGGTCGTGGCCGAGCTGGATCGCGTACGACGAGACGTACTCCGGCCACCACTGCTCCGCGTTCCACTCCGGATGCGGTGATTGCCAGTGCCAGATCCCGTCACGGAGCTCGCGCACGACGCGATCTTAGGGTCCATCTAGGCTCGCGTGATGTCCGTTGACCTGACCGTCGTCGGCTCGATCAACCTCGACCTCGTGGCGCGCGTCGAGCGGCTGCCGCGCGCGGGGGAGACGATCCCCGGCTCGTCGTTCGAGCGGTTTCCGGGCGGCAAGGGCGCGAACCAGGCCGTTGCGGCGGCGCGCCTCGGCGCACGCGTGACGATGGTCGGCGCGGTCGGCGCCGACCCGTTCGCCGACGAGGCTCTGCAGCAGTTACGCCATGCGCGCGTCGACCTGCAGCTGCAGAGCGAGGGCGTGACCGGCATCGCGCTGATCCTGGTCGACCACTCCGCCGAGACCCAGATCGTCGTCGTGCCCGGCGCGAATGCGCTCGTGCAGCCCCGCTCGCCCGGCGGCGCGGTGCTGTCGCAGCTCGAGGTGCCGGACGACGTCGTGCGTGCGGCCGCCGAGGGCGCCGACTTCTTCGCGCTGAACGCCGCGCCTGCGCGGCCCATCGACGTCGAGCCCGATCTCCTGATCGTCAACGAGCTCGAGCACGAGGTCGTCTCGCGCGGGAAGCTGGTCGCGGTCACCTACGGGGCGGCGGGCGCCGCGCTCTTCGAAGACGGCAGGGAGATTGCACGCGCCACGCCGCCGACCGTGAATGCGGTCGACGGGACGGCGGCCGGCGACGCGTTCGCGGCGTGCCTCGTCGTCTCGCTGCTCGAGGGCCGGACGCGTGAAGAGGCGCTCCGCCGCGCGTGTGCCGCCGGCGCGGTCGCGGCTTCGCGACACGGCGCACAACCTTCTCTCCCCACCGCGACTGAAGTTGACGCGATACTCAAGTCATGACACCAACGCCGATCATCCTCGATTGCGATCCCGGACACGACGATGCAATCGCCCTTCTGCTCGCAGTCGCCTCGCCCGAGGTGGAGCTGATCGGCGTAACGACCGTCGCCGGAAACCAGACGCTCGACAAGACCACCAACAACGCCCTCCGCGTGCTCGAGTTCGCGGGCCGCGACGACATCCCGGTTCACGCCGGCGCAGACCGTCCGTTCATCCGACCGCAAGACGTCGCCGCGCACGTGCACGGCGAGACGGGCCTCGACGGCCCCGACCTCCCGCAGCCGAAGAACAGCGCGCAGCCGGAGCACGCCGTCGACTACCTCGCACGCACGATCCGTGAGCGCGAGGGCAAGGTGACACTCGTGCCCACCGGCCCGCTCACGAACATCGGGCTCCTCTTCGCGCTGCACCCGGACGCGCTCCCCGAACGGATCATCCTGATGGGCGGCGCGATCGGTGAAGGCAACCGCACGCCCGCGGCCGAGTTCAACATCTGGGCCGACCCGGAGGCGGCGGAGCGCGTCTTTCTCGCCGGCCTCGACACGACGATGGTCGGTCTCGACGTCACGCATCGCGCACTGATCAAGGACGAGCACACCGAGCACATGCGCGACGCCGGCAAGGTGGGGCGGATGGTCGCCGAGCTGATGGACTTCTACGCGCGCTTCCACAAGTCGCGCTATCCGGACCTCGACGGCTCGCCGATGCACGATCCGGTCTGTGTCGCGCACGTCATCGACCCGACGCTGATGACCGTGCTCGACGCGCACATCGAAGTCGACTGCAGCGCGGGCCCGAGCTGGGGACGTACGAACGTCGACTGGCGGGGTCGCGAGCACTCGCCGCCGCCGAACGCGAAGGTCGGCGTGGACATCGACGGGGGCCGCTTCGCGGATCTGATCGTCGAGCGCGTCTCGTCGCTCGGTTGATCGTCTTCGCCGCGATCGCGCCGCACGGCAACCCGGTCTACACCGATCCGGAAGGCGCGACACGGAAGGGCATGGAGGAGCTGCGTCGCCGCTTCGAGGCGGCGCAGCCGGAGGCGGTGATCGTGGTCACCCCGCACGGCACGCTCGTCGACGGGCACTTCGGCGTCGTCCGCTCGGCGCGCCTCCACGAGCACGTCTCACAGTTCACCCTGCCGAATTACGTCTACGAGGGACCGGGTGAGCCGGCCCTCGCCGAGGCGTGCGTCCGCGCACTGCAGGAGGAGGGCCTGCCCGCAGTCGGCCTGACGTTCGGTGCGAGCCTGGCCGACGCGTCCGTCATGCCGATCGACTGGGGCGCGTCGATCCCGCTCTGGTTCATGCGTGCGCCCGCGGTCGTCGTCACGCCCTGCCGCGCTCTCTCGAACGACGAGCACATGCGCGCGGGCGCTGCGCTCGCGCGCGCGACCGGCGATCGCCGCGTCGCGTTCGTCGCGAGCGCCGACCACGGGCACGGGCATGCGCACGACGGGCCGTACGGATACACGACGCTGTCGAAGGAGTACGACGACGAGATCGTCGAGCTCGTGCGCGGCAACCGGCTCGGCGAGCTCGCGGGCTGGGACGCGCAGCGCGCGATCGACGCGAAGGCGGACAGCTTCTGGCAGCTCCTGATGCTGCACGGCGCGCTCGGCGATGCGTACGAGACCGAGCTGATCTCGTACGAGGCGCCGACCTACTTCGGGATGCTGACGGCGTTCCTCAGCCGCACGACGTAAGCGGTCTTCTCATCTGGCGGGCGCCGTCGTCCGTGTAGTACGAGGAGGAGCGCGACTCCCCAGCGCGAAGTGCCCCGCATGGCGCGCACCAAGCGGCCCCGCAAGACGTCCCCGAAAACGCCGTCGCGTGTCAAGAAGCGCCGCGCGAAGACGAAGAAGGGGCACGCCCACCACCATCCGGAGCTGGTCGGCCTCGGCCTGGCCGGGCTCGGGGTCTTTCTCGCGGCGATCGTCTGGTTCGGGCTGAACGGCGGCCCGGCCGCGCACCTCGTGCGGAGCGCGATCGGCGCGGCCGCGTATCTGGCGCCGCTCGTCCTCATCCCGATCGGGACGCTGATGGTCGCGAAGAGCGAGCTGATCGATCTCCGCCCGTTCCGCCTGGGGCTCGGGGTGGCCCTCGTCGGCCTGATGCTGACGCTCGGCGTGCACCACGGCGGGCTCGTCGGGAACGGGCTCGCTTCACTCGTCGCGCTCGGGCTGGGAACGACCGGCGCGACGATCCTCGGCGTCCTGCTCACGATCGCGGGCGTCCTCTTCCTCACCGGCGCGAGCCTCGGCGCGATCCTTCGCAGGACCGGGCATGTAGCGCGTCGTGCACACGCAAGTGTGCGCGACCGCTCGAACCTGGTTCGCGCAGCGAACCCGGTTCATGAGTCTCCGCCGCTCGAACCCCCGGTCGACGTCAAGGCCGACTACCCCGACCTCGTCAGCGACTCGGTCTCCGCGCCGCCGCCCGTGCTCTTCGAGCGCGAGCCGGAGGAGTTCGAGGAGCAGACGAACGAGACGCAGGAGACGCTCTTCGAGCTGCCGAGGCCGGTCGGCGACTACAAGCTTCCCGACCGCGGCCTCCTGAACAGGTCGAAGCCGGGCGCCGGCCCATCGAGCGACGCGAACGCACGCGTCGCCGAGGCACTCATCACATGCCTCGCGCACTTCGGCGTCGAGGCGACGGTCGTCGGCCAGATCGCGGGCCCGCGCGTCACGCGCTACGAGCTCCAGCTCGCGCCCGGCACCAAGGTCGGCA
>CAZDEX010000084.1:0-1526 GCA_964504405.1 uncultured Gaiellales bacterium
CACGGTCATCGACCGGAAGAGCTCGACGTTCTGGAAGGTGCGCGCGATCACGCGCCGGACGAAGCGGTACGGCGGCGTCCGCAGCAGCGTCTTCCCGTCGAAGTCGAGGTCGCCGGAATCGGGCTTGTAGAGCCGCGTGATCACGTTGAAGAGCGTCGTCTTGCCCGCGCCGTTCGGGCCGATCAGGCCGACGATCTGGCCCCGCTCCACGTCGAGGGAGACGTCGTCGATCGCGACGATCCCGCCGAAGCGGCGGGTCACGTTCCGGACGGACAGGAGCGCCATCGCGGGGACTCTAGTCCCGCTCTCCCAGGTAGGGCGCAAGTTTCGTCGCCTCCGCTGGGTCTATACGCTGGATTGGGGGTGCTCCTCCGCGTTTGTCGGCTTGCTAGGGCTCGACGGGGCGGCGTGCGCACCCCCTTTCTCTTTATCGGTTTGGGACCGTGTTGAGCGGGTAGCCGAGTGTCAGCCCTAGCAGGCTGACAACAACTCGAGGAGGACCCGCACATGAAGATCCGCATCACCCTGCTCGCGCTCGTCGTGAGCCTCGCAACGCTCGCCCTGACGGCTGCACCGGTCGCAGGGGCGCAGGGCACGGCCACGGCCGCTGTTCCGGCCGGCACCCTCACGACGACCCTCACGGGCACGGCGACGAACGCAACCGGAGCCGTCGTCGGCACCGTCTCGAGCATCCTCGACATCACGAGCTTCTCGAAGCAGAACGGCCACGTGATGGCGAACGGGACGCTGACCTCGACGATCACGAACACGGCGACCGGCGTAAGCCAGACCGTGACTCAACCGATCTCGACAGCCGTCATTGCTGCGGGGAGCTGCTCGATCCTGCACCTGACGCTCGGCCCGCTCGACCTCGGCCTGCTCGGCCTTCAGGTGCACCTGAACCAGATCGTGCTCGACATCACGGCCCAGTCGGGCTCCGGGCAGCTGCTCGGGAACCTGCTCTGTGCCGTCGCACACCTGCTCGACAACCCGGCCACCCCGGCGGGCGGCATCTCCGCGCTGCTGAACAACGTGCTCGCGGCGATCGCCGGGCTCCTCGGCCGCCTGTAGAACGCCGCATAAGGGGCGGCTCCCGGAGCCGCCCCTCGTAGCGCACCGTCTGGCGGCGTTCCGGCGTTTCACTCCAGGAGGGCAGAAAGCGAGGTCAAATCGATGAACGGAACGACAAGAGCTGTCGCGACGCTGGCCGGCGCTGCGCTCGCGGGCGTCCTCCTCTGGACGGCCGCGCAGTTCGGCAGGCACTCCACGGGCAGCTACTGGGCCGCGTACGGGATCATCGCCGCGGCGGGGCTCGTATTCGGGCTCGCGCAGCTGCGCGGGCGCACCGGCAACCCGCCGGCGATGTTCGTGCTGGGGTTCCTGCCGGTGCTGGTCGCAGGCGGCTGGGTGCTGGTCGCGATGCAGCCGTCGGGCAGCCACCTCCGCGGGCAGATCCTCTCGTGGTCCGGGCACATGGAGATCACCGGGATCGTGCGCCACGTCGGCACGTGGCTCGGCGTGATCGC
>CAZDEX010000084.1:1626-8479 GCA_964504405.1 uncultured Gaiellales bacterium
ACATGGAGATCACCGGGATCGTGCGCCACGTCGGCACGTGGCTCGGCGTGATCGCGTTCGGGATCGGCTACACACTTGCGGCCGTACTCGAGCCCGCGCCGGTTCGGCGGACGGCCACACCACCGTACGACCCGCGGGCCGCCGACGAGCCGATGACGGCCGAGCGACGCGAGGTCACCGAGCGGGAAGCTCAGCCGGTTCGGTGACCGGCAGGGCGCACGTGAAGCGTTCGCAGAGGTAGACGGCCGTCCGGCCGTCTACCTCCGTGCGGTCTGCGAGGAGCGGAACGTCGTCGGCCGGGCCGAACGCGATCACGTCGGTCTCGGCGGCGCGCGCGACCGCTTCCAGCGCGACGGGCGCTGCCCGGTCGCCCGCGATCGCAATCTCGCGGTGCGGTGCGAGGTGCTGGTCGAGCGCGACCAACTGCCAGCCGACGGCGGTCGGCGCGCGCACGACGACATCGGCGACGATGCGCAGCACCGACACGGCGCGGCGCTCCAGCTCGTCGTCGCCCCAGATGCGCGCGAGCCGCAGCAGCACGTACGCGAGCATCGCGTTGCCGCTCGGCGTCGGATGGTCGTCGAGCTCCTTCTTGCGTGCGACGAGCTGCTCGCCGTCGCGCGGTGTCTGGAAGAACCCGCCGCCCTCGTCGTCGGCGAAGAGGTCGACGGCGAGCGACGCGAGCCTGTGCGCCTCACGCAGCCACCGCGGATCGCCCGTCGCGACGTGCAGCTCCGTCAGCCCGTAGGCGATGTCGGCGTAGTCCTCGAGGTAGCCGGTTCCCTTCGCGACGCCGTCGCGCCACGTGCGGTGCAGCCGGCCGTCGGGCGTCGAGAGCGGACCGAGCAGGAACTCCGCGAGGCGCGTCCCCGGCTCGACTCGGCCGGCCTGCGCGAGCGCGGCGAGCATCAGGCCGTTCCACGACGCGATCGCCTTGTCGTCGCGCAGCGGCTTCTCGCGCTGCTCGCGCAGCTCGAACAGCCGCGCGCGTGTCTCCTCGTCGAGCTCGCCGCGCAACACGAAGCGTCCGTGCTCGAACGGCAGGAGCAGCTCCTCCGGCGCGCCCTCGCCGGGCGCCCAGGTGAACGTCAGCCCTTCGACCCCGTTCGTGTCGGCGTCCTGCGCGGAGGCGAAGCCGCCGCCGCCGAGCGCGAGCTCGCGCAGCACGTAGTCGATAGTCGCGTCGGCGATCTTCGCGTAACGCTGATCGCCGAGCCGCTTCGCAGCGTGCGTGTACACCGATGCGAGGAGCGCGTTGTCGTAGAGCATCTTCTCGAAGTGCGGCACGAGCCAGCGCTCGTCGACCGAGTAGCGGTGGAAGCCGCCGCCGACCAGGTCGACCATGCCGCCCAAGGCCATGCCATCGAGGGTCGTACGCGTCATCGTCTCCTCCCCGCGCCGGAGCAGGAACTCGAGCACAGGCACGGGCGGGAACTTCGGCGCCCGGCCCCAGCCGCCCCACTCCGCGTCGAAGCCCTCCGCGAGCGCGCGCTGCGCCTCGGAGAGCAGTGACTCGGTGAGCGGCTCCTTCGACTGCGACAGCCGCGCGCCGGCGCGAATGTGCTCGGCGAGCCTCGCGCTCGACTGCAGCACCTCCTCGCGCTGCTCGCGCCACGCGTCGGAGATCGCGATGAGCACCTGCTTGAAGCTCGGCAGCCCGTGTCGCGGCTCCGGCGGGTAGTACGTGCCCCCGAAGAACGGCTCGCCGTCCGGCGTCAGGAAGACGGTCATCGGCCACCCGCCGTGCCCCGACAGCGCGACGACCGCGTCCATGTAGATCGAGTCGAGGTCGGGCCGCTCCTCACGGTCGACCTTGATCGACACGAAGTGCTCGTTCATCACGCGGGCGGTGAGCGGATCCTCGAACGACTCGCGCTCCATCACGTGGCACCAGTGGCACGCGGCGTAGCCGATCGAGAGGAGGATCGGCTTGTCCTCGGCCCGCGCCTGCGTGAGCGCCGCCGGGTCCCAGGGCTGCCAGTCGACGGGGTTGTGCGCGTGCTGCTGCAGGTACGGCGAGGTCTCCTGGGCGAGCCGGTTCATCCGGATAGCGTAGGCGCGTGCGCGCGTACGGCGACTCCCAGGTCGCCGGAGTTCCTCGCCGATCCGAGCGCACGCGCGTCCTAGAGCGCGAGCTCCCAGCCCTGCACGCGCTCGACGACGTCGAAGCCGAGATCCTCGTACGCCTCGAGGGTCTCCTCGTCGTCGCCCCACGAGTCGAGGTCGGCCGGCCCCGGACCGAGCATCTTGCAGGCCGAGAGGAGGAGTGACGCGTACGCGTCGGCGGAACGGCCCTCGGGAAGCACCCCCGGCCCGTCGATCAGGCGCTCCGCCGGCCAGACCCGGCACAGCCCGACGACCGGCACGCCCACGACAACCGCGTCATCGGGCGGTTGCGCGAGCGGCGAGACGTGCTTGTGGCCCCACGACCCCGCATACGCGCGTGCGAGCACCTCCGCGTAGTCGCGTTCCTCGAGGAGCGGCGGCTCGACGCGCGCGCGCACGGGGGCCTCGTCGGCGTGCATGCGCACGTACGCGCCGGCGCGTCGGAAGCCGTGCGCCGAGAGGTCGTCGTTCGAGTGCACCCAGATCGCAGCTGCGCCCGCGGAACGCGCGGCGTCGACGTCGTACGGCGAGAACGACTCGAGTTCGACGACCGGGCGGCCGTCCACCGACATGACGACGTTCACGGCCACGACGCGGCGCGGTAGAGCGCGCCTTCGAGGCGCCGGCGGAGGAGCGACTCGAGCCAGCGCGAGATCTCGACGAGCGCGCCGACGTCCACCCCCGTGTGCACGCCTTCGCGCTCGAGCTGCCAGACGAGGTCCTCGGTCGCAATGTTGCCCGTCGCGTTCGGCGAGAACGGGCAACCGCCGAGCCCGCCGATCGACGCGTCGAGGGTCGAGGCTCCGCCCTCGAGCGCGCCCCAGGCCGACGCGTATCCGGTGTTGCGCGTGTTGTGCAGGTGCGCGCCGACGCGCGGCCCGAGGATCGAGACGCGCTCGACCAGGCGCTGCACGCGCTTCGGCGTCGCGACCCCGATCGTGTCGGCGAGGACGAGCTCGTCGGCACCGTCGATGCGCTCGCAGAGATCCGCGACGAGGCCCGGATCGATCTCACCTTCGAACGGGCAACCCCACGCACACGAGACGGTCACCGTCACCGGCACGCTCGCGGCCAGGACGATCGCGCGCACCCGCTCGACCGCTTCGTCCAGCGTCGAGTTGCCGTTCCGCTGATTGAACGTCTCCGTCGCTGCGAACGTGCAGTTCACACGGTCGAGCGTCGTCTGCGCGAAGCGCTCCCAGCCGCGCTCGTTCAGCACGAGGCCGGACAGCTCGGCGTTGCCGCGCTGCGCAGCGCCCACGACCTCCTCTGCGCCCGCCATCTGCGGGACGCGGTCGTCGCGCACGAAGGAGACCGCCTCGATGCGCGGCACGCGCGCGGCCGCGAGCCGCGACACGAGCTCGGCGCGGACGTCCGGCGCGAGTGTGTCGGGCTCGTTCTGCAGGCCGTCGCGCGGCCCGACGTCGCAGATCGTGATCACGCCGGCGCAGGCGCCGGGACGTACTCGTACGTCTCGGCGGGCCGCACCGGGAGCGCGACCACCACGAGGCTCGTCAGTGCGACCCCGACCCACTGCCAGCCGCTGAGGGTCTGGCCGAACTTGAAGTAGCCGACGAGGATCGCGCTGACGGGGAACGCGAGCTCGGCGAGCGACGCCGCGACGGCGGGCGTGCGCTGCAGGCCGTAGTAGTAGAGCCCGAGCGCGAACAGGCCGGTGACGAGCGCGAGCACGGCGATCCACAGGCTGTCGTGCGCGGACGCGAACGCCGGGGCGCCGAGCACGAGCAGCGCGATCGCCGCCGCCGGCAGGCCGAACAGGAACCGGAGCGTGGTCACGTGCTCGAACCGCATCTCACGCGCGAGGTACCGCCCGAGGACCGTGCCGAGCGCCCAGAGCACCGCGGCGCCGAGCGCGAACAGCGTCGGCTTCAGGCCGTGCACCGTGGGATGGAACGGGTGCGGCACGCCGATCACCGCCGCGCCGACGAGCGCCGGCACGAGGTACAGAGCGAACCGCGGGCGCGGGCGCTCGCCGAGCACGACCGCAGCGGCGACGATCGCGACGACGGGCTGGACCTTCTGCAGGACGACCGGCGTCACGTAGTCCGAGCCCTCGACGAACGCCTGGGTGAAGAGGATCGTCGCCACGGCCGAGGAACCGGCGCCGATCACGACAGCCGCGAGCACGAAGCGCCAGCCGAGCCGGGAGACGGCGGCGAGCGCGCCGAAGGCGAAGGGCAGCGTGCACAGGACGAGCACGAGGTGCTCGCCGAAGACGATCGTCGCGACCGCCGTCGAGTGCGCGAGCGGTGCGCGAATCAGCGCGTCGAGGCCCCAGAGCGCGGCCGCAACAGCGACGAGGACGATGCCGATTTGCCGCTTCACGTATGAGATCGTACTCAGATCGCCGCAGGCGGAAGATCGTCGGGCAGTGCCGTCGGCTGCGGCGAGTCGCCTTCGCTCGCGACGATGTCTCGCCGCACCGAGGTGCCAGCCCAGTAGCCGATGAGCCCGATCGCGACGATGATCGCCAGGGTGAGGAGCGTGTAGAGCTCGAACTGGAGCTCGTTCACGCCCCACGAGCCCTTGAACCCGTACCCGACGCCGAACACGCGCTCGAGCGTGTCGGGGAAGATGGCGACCCACGATCCGAGCAGGATCCAGCCGGTGACCAGCACCGTCGAGATCCAGAGCCCCGGCATGCCCCACGGGTGAACGTAGGGCCGCGGCACGCTCGGGTGCGTGTAGCGCAGCTTCAGGACGGACGGGAAGATCCAGAGGTAGGAGATCAGCGTCGTCGAGATCGCGATGTCGAGGACGACGGTGAACGCGTGGGCCGTGCTCGAGTGGCGCAGGAGATAGATGCCGGCGATGCAGAACGCACTCGACGCGATGCCGGACAGCACGTTCACACGGACCGGCGTGCCGAGCTTTCGGTTGAACACGCCGAAGAACGGAAAGAACGAGCCGTCGTACGAGGAGACCGCCTGGATGCGGTCGGAGCCGATCATCCAGACCGCTCCCGACGTGATGAGCGCTCCGATGAAGCAGAGCGTCATCACGATGAGCAACCCGTGCGCCGCGCCGCCGTACGCGCCGTGGAACGTGAGCGTGACCGCGTCGATAAACCCGCCGATCGACGTCACCGCCTTGGCGGGCAGGACGAGCAGGATGCAGAAGATCGGGATCACGTACATCAGCACGCCCGTGACGCCCGAGATGAGGACGGAGATCGGCACGTCGCGCTGCGGGTCGTCCATCTCCTCTGCCGCGCCGTTCTGCAATTCGAACCCGACGTAGTTGAAGAGGAGCACCGGAACGAGGCCGAAGAAGATCGCGCGCGTCGGCGAGAGCTGGCCGAACTGGAACCCTGCGAACCCGTGCTTGATCCCGTAGACGATCACCGTGATCGAGAAGAAGCCGAGAACGACGTAGCGCAGGATCGCACCGAAGTTCGGGATCCACTTGCCGTAGCGCAGCGAGACGATCGCGACGCCGATCGAGATCCAGATGAAGACCAGCTTGAAGATGTAGTCGCCCGGAGAGGCGGTGCCCAGCTTGAATATGTTCGCGCTCCAGGAGTCGTGCGCGATGAACGCGAGCGACCCGCCGACCCACAGCGGGTTCGTCACCCAGTACAGGATCGCTGCGATGCCGCCGTGGATCCGCCCGAACGCAAGCTTCGTCCACTCGTAGGGACCGCCCTCCATCGTGAACGCGCTGCCGACCTCGGACATCAAGAGCATGTACGGCGCGACGAAGACGAGGGCGAGCACGACGAGCCAGAGGAATCCCTGAGGGCCGTTCTTCGCGACCGTTCCGAGCGTGTCGAGGCCGACGAACGCACAGACGGTGAAGAACACCATGTCGAACCGCCGAAGCGACTTGATCAGCTTGCTCTTCTCGGAGAGGGCAAACGCGGTCGTCTGCTCGACTACGGCCATGCGGGGCTCCTTCTAGTTGAGGCGGTTCCAGGCCTCGGTGAGGACCTCACCGAGAATTCCGACGATCTGCGAGAACTCCTCCTGGCCTGCGACGAGCGGCGGGGAGATCTGCACGACCGGGTCGCCGCGGTCGTCCGCGCGGCAGATGAGACCCTGCTCGAAGAGCCGCGGCGAGAGGAAGCCACGCAGCAGCGTCTCCGATTCCTCGCCGCTGAACGTCGCGCGCGTCTCCTTGTCCTTGACGAGCTCGAGCGCCCAGAGGTAGCCGGTGCCGCGCAGGTCGCCGGCGATCGGCAGGTCGAGCAGCGTTGCGAGCTGGTCGCGGAACGCGATCTGCGTGTCGCGCACGTGGTCGACGATACGCTCGCGCTCCATGATCTCGAGGTTCTTGAGCGCGACCGCGGCGCCGACCGGGTGGCCGCCGAACGTGATCCCGTGCGAGTACATGCCGGTCTCGCTGCCGAACGCCTCGTAGACCTTGTCGGCGACGAGCACCGCGCCGATCGCGGCGTACGACGACGAGAGGCCCTTCGCGCACGTGATCAGGTCGGGCCGGATGTCGTACTTGATGCTCCCGAACCACTCGCCCGTGCGGCCGAAGCCGGTGATCACCTCGTCCGCGCAGAGCAGGATCCCGTGCCGGTCGCAGATCTCGCGGACGCCCTGGAAGTAGCCGGCCGGCGGCATGAAGGAGCCGCCGGCGTTCTGGACGGGCTCGAAGATCACCATCGCGACCGTGTCGGCGCCCGCCTCGTCGATCGCCCCCTCGAGGTCGTCGAGCAGGAACGCGGTGAACTGCTCCTCGGTCTCGTCGGTCGGCCGGTGGTAGCGGTTCGTGTTGT
>CAZDEX010000085.1:0-8466 GCA_964504405.1 uncultured Gaiellales bacterium
CCGCGAGCGCGATCGCCTGCGGCTTGATCGACTGTGCGACGAGGTACCCGCGGCACTCCGCGCGCGACTTGTCGGCGCGGATGCAATCCAGGTAACGCGTCAGCTGCTCGACGGCATCGATCGTCCCGATGCGCTTGATCTCGACGGCGACCCACCCGTCGTCCTCGTCGCGGCACATCAGGTCGACGGGGCCGACGTCGGTCGGCCATTCCCGCTTGACGAGACGAAGGTCGGCCGCGATGTGCGTCGGGTCGTCGGCGAGGAGCACCTGCAGATCGCGCTCGACGCCGTCCTTCTCGAGCCCCGCAGCCTCGCCCATGTCGTGCGTCACGTCGGAGAGCACCTCGATCAGCTTGATCTCGAGCCTGTCCTCGCTGCGGCCGGCCCGCTTGCGCACGACGACCACATCGCCGCCGTCCTCGATCACCGTCGGCGGCGTCATCCAGTTCAGCGGCTTGTAGCCGCCGGCGTCGGCGTGCACGAGGACGGAGCCGTCGTCCTTCAGCATCAGGAGCCGCGTCGACTCCGGCAGGAAGGCCGTGAGCCGGCCGGTGTAGGTCACTTCGCAGCGGGCGACGATCAGGCGCACCGCGCCAACTTACCGTCCGTTTCGGACAGGTCCGGCGTCTACACCGGGTGAACGGCTACGCCCGGCGGATCAGCGTCATCCCGTCGCGCACGCTCAGGATGACCTGGACGGAGCGAGGGTCGTTCGCGACGTGTTCGTTGAACGCGACGATCGGTGGCGATTCGTCGACGACGCGGCCGCTTGCGAGCGTGTTGTCGGCGACGATCAGGCCGCGCGCGGACAGACGCGGTAGGACGGCCTCGTAGTAGTCGACGTAGCCCTCCTTCTCCGCGTCGATGAAGACGAAGTCGAACTCGCCGTCGAGCGAATGCACGGTGTCGCGCGCCGGGCCGACGTGCAGCGTGATCTTCGACCCGTGCGGGGAGCGGTCGAAGTAGCGTTGCGCGAACGCAGCGCGCTCCCGGTCGATCTCGCACGCGTCGATGCGCCCGCCTTCCGGCAGCGCCGCTGCCATCGCGAGCGCGGAGTGCCCGCTGAACGTGCCGATCTCGAGCACGCGCTTGGGCTGCCCGAACCACACGAGCATCTCGAGCAGCCGGCCCGCGACGGGGCCGGTGAGCATCTCCGGCGACCCGAGCTCGCGCGCCGTCTCGTCCGAGAGCTCCGTGAGCAATTCCTCGTGCGGCGACGTGAACCGCGCGACGTACTCCTCGATGCGCGGGTCGATGATGTCCATCAGGTCCTTTCTACACGGGAGCCGCCGACGAGGGCGTCCGTGCCGTCGTCGAAGCGCACCCACGCCTTGCCCTTGCCGTCGTAGTCGGGCGACCACACGATGAGCGTCGCGTCGCGCCCGCCGGCGCGCACGTGCTCCGTTCCCTCGGGCTCGACGCCGCGCCACACGCGCACGAACGGGTTCTCCTCCCACTCGCGGCCGATCGTCGTCTCGTGGGTATGGCCCGGGAGCACGCGGCGATCGTGCGGCATCGCCATGTAGACGTCCATCACCGACGAGCGCACCTGGTCGAAGTTCCCGCCGCCGACGGCGTCCTTGAAGAGTGTGTCGCCGGAGAAGACGGCCTCGCCGTTGACGACGAAGGCCAGCATGTCGTCCGAGTGGCCCGGCGTGGGGACGGCCTCGATCGACAGTCCTCCCACCTCGAGCGGGCCGAGCACGATCGGCAGCCCGAGCGCGGCCTCGTGCTCGACGTGGTCGGGATGGCCGTGCGTGCGCAGCACGTGCGACGGGGTGACCCGCCATTCCGACGCCGCCTTGCGCAGCGGCCCGAGCGGCGCGCCGGAGTCGACGAAGACGGCGCTTCCGCCCTCCTCGTCGGCGACGAGGTAGGCGTTCGAGAGCCAGCGGGGATCCATGCTCCGTGCGACCAGCACGTCGTTAGGCTAACCGTGCCACCCAATCGAGGAGAGTCCCGCTATGCCCGGCCCGATGTCCCGCCTGAGCCTCATCTTCAGGGCGAAGTTCTCGAAGGCGCTCGATCGCGCCGAGAACCCGAACGAGACGCTCGACTACTCGTACGAGGAGCAGCTCCGCCAGCTTCAGAACGTCAAGCGCGGGATCGCCGACGTCACGACCGCGAAGAAGCGGCTGGAGCTCCAGTACACGAGCATGCAGCAGCAGGTCGACAAGCTCGACGGCCAGGCGCGTCAGGCGCTGCAGGCAAACCGCGAGGACCTCGCGCGCGAGGCGTTGACGCGCAAGGCCGCGGTGCAGGCGCAGCTCGATTCGATCATGCAGCAGGGCCAGCAGCTCGAGGCCCAGCAGCAGAAGCTGATCGAGGGCGAGCGCACGCTGCAGTCGAAGGTCGAGGCGTTCCGCACGCAGAAGGAAGTGATCAAGGCGCAGTACTCGGCCGCGGAGGCGCAGGTGCGCATCGGCGAGGCGGCGACGGGCATCGGCGAGCACATGGCGGACGTCGGCCTCGCGATCCAGCGCGCGAAGGACAAGACCGAGCAGATGCAGGCGCGCGCGAACGCGATCGACGAGCTGACGACCTCGGGCGCGCTCGACGACTACACCTCGTCGGGCGATGACATCGACCGCCAGCTGGCACAGATCTCGCAGGGTGGCAAGGTCGACGCGGAGCTGGAGCAGATGAAGGCCGAGCTCGGCTCGGGCGCCGCGCCGAAGCAGATCGAAGGCGAAGACGCGAAGTGATCGTCCGCCTCCTCGGCGAGGGGCAGTTCCGCGTTGACGACTCGCTCATCGAGCGGCTGAACGAGCTGGACGACGCGGTGGGGAAGGCGGTCGAGGCGGGCGACGAGCGCGCGTTGTGGACGGGGCTGCAGGCACTTGCCGAGGCGGCGCGCGCGTCCGGCGAGAAGCTCGGCGACGACGACCTCGTCCCGTCCGACGCGGTGATCCCGCCCGGGGACCTTTCGCTCGAGGAAGCGCGCGACCTGCTGCAGACCGAGGGCTTCATCCCGGACCCCGTCGGCACGTGAGCCGGGAGATCGTCCTCGCTGCACGGCCGCAGGGCGAGCCCAAGGAAAGCGACTTCGAGCTGCGCGAGGCCGTAGCGCGCGAGCTCACCGACGGTGAGGTGCGCGTGCGCAACGTCTACGTCTCGGTCGACCCGTACATGCGCGGGCGCATGACAGGTATCGGGACGTACGTCGACGGGTTCGACGTCGGCGCGCCGATCTCGGGCGGCGCGGTCGGACGCGTCGTCGAGTCGAAGGATCCCGGCTTCACCGAGGGCGACTGGGTGAGCTCGATGCTCGGCTGGCGTGACGAAGGGATCGCAGCCGGCTCCGATCTTCGGAAGCTCGACACGTCCGTCGCCGAGCCGACGACCGCGCTCGGGATCCTCGGTGTGACCGGGCTCACCGCGTGGGTCGGCCTCGTCGAGATCCTGCAGGTGAAGGAAGGCGAGACGATCTACGTCTCCGGCGCCGCGGGAGCCGTGGGCAGTGTCGCCGTGCAGCTCGCGACGCTCCGCGGCCTGCGCACGATCGGCAGCGCGGGCTCCGACGAGAAGGTCGCATGGCTCCGCTCACTCGGGGTCGAGGCGTTCAACTACCGCGAGACGAAGCCCAAGGACGCGCTGGCCGACGGGATCGACACGTACTTCGACAACGTCGGCGGCCACCAGCTCGAGGCGGCGCTGTTCGCGTTGCGGCCGTTCGGGCGCATCGCGGCGTGCGGCGCGATCTCGAACTACAACGTCGAGAGCCCGGCACCGCGACCGCGCAACCTCGGGCTCGTGGTCTCGAAGCGGCTGCGCATCCAGGGGTTCATCGTCACCGACCACTTCGGGAAGTTCGGCGAGTTCATGCGGGAGGTCGCGCCGCTCGTCGCAGCCGGCACGATCGAGTCGCGCGAGACGGTCGTCGACGGGCTCGAGAACGCTCCACGCGCGTTCGCCGGGCTCTTCCGCGGCGAGAACACGGGCAAGATGCTCGTCCGCGTCGGCGACGACTGACGCCTAGACCGGGGCGTCGAACAGCGCGAGCCACCTCGTCAGGTCCTGCTCGATCGGCAGCTCGTTCTCGAGCTGGGACTTGAGCTCCAGTTCCTTCGGGTTGTCGCGCTTGTTCTCGCCTGCGGGCACGAAGGGCCACCATGCACCGCGCTTGAACCCGTAGATCCAGTAGACCGGATGTTCGTACCCATCGAACTTGAACATCGCCGCAAGGAGCTGTGAGCCAAAGCCTTTGGCCGTCAACTCGGATGCAAGCGTGTGCGCGGCGCCGACGAGATCCTCGAGGTCGTCGTCGCGGACGATCACCCAGTCGAAGCCGTAGTCATCGGTCTTCCGCTCGATCTTCGAGCCGCACTGCTGCGCCACCGCGTCGACGAGCTGGTCGACGTCGTCGAACGCGCTGCGAAACTCGCCGGAGGACTGCGGCTTGAACGCGATCGCCGCTGCGCCACCCGCTTTCAGGCCGAGCTCGGTCTGCAGCGTGACCGCGGCGGTCGTCAGCGCGAAGAGCCGGTCTTCCTTCGGCTCGGACAGCTTGTTCTTGCCGAAGAGGACGTCGCGCAGGCCCACGCCGGAGCGACCTAAGCGACCGGGCGGCCCATCTCGCGGGCGATCTCCGCGAGCTTGGCCAGGCGCTTCTCGGTCGTCGGGTGATCCATGAAGAGCTCGCCGACGGCCGAGCGAACGCGCGGCGAGATGATGAAGAACGCGCTCAGGCTCTCGACCTCGCGCAGGTCGCGGTTCGGGATCAGCGCCATCTGCGAGGAGATCTTCTGCAGCGCGCTCATCAGGTACTCCGGCGCGCCGGTGATCAGTGCCGACCCGCGGTCGGCCGCGTACTCGCGGTAGCGCGAGATCGTGCGGATCAGGATGTAGCTGACGAAGTAGACGAGGATCGAGACGAGGAAGACGACCAGCCACACGGGCGGGCCGTTGTTGTTGTCGCGGTTGTTCCCGCCGCCCCACATCCCGAAGTAGAGACCGAAGCGGGTGAGGAGGCCGGCGAGCATGGCGAAGAAGCTCGCCACGGTCATGATCAGCACGTCGCGGTTGCCGATGTGCGAGAGCTCGTGCGCGAGCACGCCTTCGATCTCCTTCGGCTCGAGCCGGTCCCACAGGCCCGTCGTGACGCACACCGCCGCGTGCTTCGGCGAGCGGCCGGTCGCGAACGCGTTCGGCATCGGCGTGTCCATGATCGCGACCTTCGGCTTCGGCAGGTCGGCCATCGCGCACAGGCGCTCGATCATGTCGTGGAGCGCAGGCGCCTCTTCGCGGGAGACGACCTTCGCGCCCGCGGCGGCGAGGGCCAGCTTGTCCGACGTGTAGTACTGGAAGAAGGCGATGCCGACGACGATCAGCACCATCGGGGCGATACCGACGTTGAGGTACGTGACCAGGACGGCGCCGAAGATCACGTACAGCAGGCCGAGCAGCCCACTGGTGAGCATCATGCGCAGCGTGAGCCCGAAATCGCGTCCGTATGACCTGCGCTTCATGGGCCGCATTGTAAGCCTTGCGCTGGTGGTGGTGACGGGGCTTAACGCCGCGTCAACAGCGGACGCCGCGCCGTGCGTGCGCCTGGGCTGGCGGGCCGAGGGGGCGCGCGGAATCGTCGCGCTTCGGCCCGGAGAGGGTGTGGTCGGATGCGACGGCCGGGTCTCGACGCGTCCTCTCACACACGTGACCGCGCCCGGAACCGGCACGCTCCGGACCTCCGAGACGCGCGTCGACGGACTGCTCAGCGCGCACAGCCTGCACAGCGGAACCCTGAGGAGCGGCGGACACGCCGACCTGCCGAGGCTCGAGCGCCGGCTCGACACGACGCGCGGGGACGTGATGAAGGTCCGCGTGCTGCTCGCGACGATCCTGATCGCACTCGCGCTCTTCGCGCCGCGGCGCGCGATCAGCGGCGCGGCGGCCGCGGTCGTCGCGTCCGTCCTGCTCTCGGCGCTCGGCTCGACGAGCTTGACGCTGCTCGGCCTGCTGACGCTCGCCGGCTCGCTCGTGCCGTGGCGCGCGCTGTGGCTGTACTTCCTCGCATACCTCGGCGTGCTCGTCGTGTCGCCGGCGACGCAGTCGCTCGCGCTCCTCGGCCCGCACCCGTGGGGCGGCGGGCGCTTCTACGGGGTCTCGAACGAGGTCGAGACGCTGCTCCTCGCCCCGGCGCTCGTGCTCGGGCTCGCCGCTGCGCCGCTCGTGCTCCTCACGGTCGCCTGGAGCCGGGCGGGCGCCGACGGCGGCGGCCTGCTCGTCTACCTGGCCGCGTACGCGCGCCTCGTCCCGCGCCCGCGGTTCGCGTACGTCGCGGCCGTCGGCCTCGCGGTCCTCCTCGTCGCAGCCGACGCGGCGACAGGCGGTCACAGCCACGTAACGCAGAGCGTGCTCCACGGCCACGTCGTCCACGACTTCTGGCACCGTTGGCACACCTCGTGGCGTGGGTTGACCGGCGCATGGGGGAGAGGGATCGTGAGCGCGCTCGCCGGGGGTGTCCTCGTGTGGGTCGCGACGCGGCAGCCGCGACAACCGCTCGTCGATGCATTCCTGCTCGCGATCCTCGTCTCACTCGTGGCAAACGACACGCCGCAGGACGTCCTCTTCTGGGGCGCGATCACCGGCGTCGCGTTGCGGCGTGCTGTATAGACTCGCGCTCGTGCGCCGCCTCCTTCCGCTGCTCGCTCTGCTCGCATTTGCCGCCGGCTGCACCGGCTCGAAGCCGGGCGGGAGCATCACCACCGCGACGCCCGTGACCGTCGTCGGCACGGTGCCGAAGGCGCAGACCGCGACCGTCCCGTCGCAGTACAAGAACGGCGACGCGAACGCGGGCAAGCAGGTCTTCGAGACCGCCGGCTGCAAGGGCTGCCACACGCTGAAGGACGCCGGCGCGACCGGCCAGGTCGGCCCGAACCTCGACCAGGCGAAGCCGCCGCTGTCGCTCGTCGTGACCCGCGTGACGAAGGGCGCAGGCGCGATGCCGCCGTTCAAGGGACAGCTGTCCGACAAACAGATCGCGGACGTCGCCGCCTACGTCGTCAAGGCGTCCGGCGGCAACCCGTCGAGCTGACCGAGCTCCCCGCAGACTTCCCGAGCGGCGTCGAGGTCGTCGCGACCGACTTCGACCGCACGCTCGTGTGGAAGGACTCGACGTTGCACGAACGGACGATCCGCGCGCTGCGCGCCGCGCAGGACGCCGGCATCCCCGTGATCGTCGTCACCGGGCGCATGGTCAAGTCCGTGCGCCAGGCGCTCGCGCCTGCAGGGCTGCACGCTCCGGTGATCTGCTACCAGGGCGCCGTCGTCGCCGATGCCGACGGGAACTGGCTGCGGCACGTGCCGCTGCCGCTGGAGCTCGCGCGCGAGACGATCGACGCACTCGCGGAGGCCGGCTTCTCGCCGAACGTCTACGTCGACGACGAGCTGTACGTCGCCGAGGACACCGAGGCGGCACGGGCGTACGCCGAGCTGAACCGGATCAGCTTCCACGTCGTCGGCGACCTGAACGCGTGGCTCTCGGAGCCGCCGACGAAGCTGGTCGCGGTCGGCGACCCGACGGCGCTCGACGAGCTCGAGCCGCGGATGAAGGCGCGCTTCGGCGACCGCGAGTACATCTCGAAGTCGCTCCCGCACTTCCTCGAATTCGCCCAGGCCGGGGTGACGAAGGGCGCGGGCCTCGATTTCCTCTCCGCCCACATGGGCTTCACGAAGTCGACGACGATCGCGTTCGGCGACGGCGAGAACGACGTCGAGCTCGTCGAATGGCCTGCCTTCGGGATCGCGGTCGAGAACGCGCACGAGCGGGTGAAGGCCGTGGCGCGCTGGATCTGTCCGTCCGCAGAGCACGAAGGTGTGGCGCAGGTGCTCGAGGCGCTTCTAGATCTACACTCGACGCGATGATCGACCTCCGCGCAGCCCGCAACGACCCCGACGCGTATCGCGCCGCGCTGGCGCGCAAGGGCGCGGTCGCCGTGTTCGACGAGCTGCTCGAGGCCGATGCGCACAAGCGCGCGGTGCAGACGGAAGTCGAAGACCTGCGCGCGCGGACGAAGCTGAAAGGGAAGCCGACGCCGGAGCAGCTCGAGGAACTGACGGCGATCAAGGCGAAGCTGCAGCCGCGCGAGGAGGAGCTCGCCGCGGCCGACGCGCGCGTGCAGTCGCTCCTCGATCGGGTGCCGAACCCGCCGGCGGAGGACACACCCGACGGCGACCAGGAGGAGGACGCGGTCGTCGTCAAGCTGGTCGGCGACCCGCCGACGTTCGGCTTCGAGCCGAAGGACCACCTCGAGCTCTCGGCCGCACACGGCTGGATCGACGTCGAGCGCGGCGCGAAGGTGTCCGGGTCGCGCTTCGTGTATCGCGTCGGCGACGTCGCGCTCCTCGAGACGGCGCTCTACCGCTGGGCGCTCCAGCGGATCGTGCAGAAGGGCCACGTGCCGGTGCTCCCCCCGGTGCTCGTGCGCGAGCAGGCGATGTACGGCACCGGCTTCTTCCCGTCCGACA
>CAZDEX010000086.1:0-2861 GCA_964504405.1 uncultured Gaiellales bacterium
GTCCCCGCGGCCCGCGCGCGCTCGGCGGCACGGCGCGTGGGCTCCGGCAGGTCGCCCGCGGCGACGGGATCGCAGGCCGTTCGGCTGCCGGCGATCTCGGCCCCGAGCCCCGAGCCCCGCGGGGCGATCGCGCGCGCGGCCAGCTGCCCGTCGGGGTCGAGCACCCGCAGGACGGCCAGGTCGGCCCGGGTCGTGTCGACCGCAGCGGCCGCGATCGCGTGCAGCGCGACGCGCAGATCCTCGGTGGCCGCGACCTCCGCCGCGGCCCGGGCGAGCGTCTCCACGGGCAGGCGCTGGGTCTCCAGGACCATCGTAAGAAGCAGTATGGCCTACACTTTGGGGATGGCTGAACCGGCGCAGCTCCAGGACGACACCCCGTCGCTCGACCCCCTCGCGATCGAGCGCAACTACCGGCGCGAGCGCGCGCGGCGGCGGGCGAAGATCGAGCGGCGCACCGAGGCGCGGCGCTCGAACGTCCGGTTCTGGGTCACCGTCCTCGTGCTGCTCTTCATCACGGCGTTCGCGATCCTCGCCGCCTGGCACGAAGTACAGACGCTCTTCGGCGTCTAGCTCGGGGTCACTGCGCGCGGCCGGCGCGGCTGAACGGGGCCCAGGCGGTCGCTTCCCACGTCGTGCCCGAGCACATCGGGCACCGCGGAAGGGTCGCGAGAACCGTCACGCCGTACCCGCACGAGGAACAGTGATAGGCGCCGACCGCGGCATCGCCTGTGTCCCGGAACTCCACATAGTCGCCAGCGGCGGCTTCGGTCGTTCTCGACTCGTCGAGCATCTTGACCCCTTCCTGAACCCTTCTCGCCCCTTCCGACCGAATTGATCCCCATACTTACGCCCGTGGAAACACCTGACTTCTTCGAGCTCGACCCCGGGCCCCCGGCGCCCGCCCCGGGCGGCTACGTTCGCCCCGCCCCGGCCGGTGGGCTCTGGCCGGCGGGCGAGCGCATTACATGGATCTCCGGCCTGGTCCTGATGCTCTCGTCCTTCATGGACTGGTACGCGGGCTCCGGCGTCGGCGTGAAGCTCGCCGTGATCGGCTGGCACACGGGGGTGCTCGGCAAGCTCGTCTTCTTCATCGGGCTCGCGATCCTCGCGCTCGTCGTCCTCCGCGAGCTCGGCTTCGAGCTCCCGCCAAGCGTGCCGGAGAGCCTGCTCGTTCTCGGGCTCGGCGCGCTCGCGCTGATCTTCGTCCTGATCCGCGTCATCTCGATCCCCGACTCCGTGCTGCCGGCCGACGGTCGCGGCATCGGCCTGTGGATCAGCCTCGTCGCGGCGCTCGGCGTGATCGTCGGCGGTCTGCTGCGAGCAGCAGAAGAGCTATAGCGACCCCGCCCGCCGCGCCGACGAGGATGTCGGTCGGGTAGTGCATCCCGTTGTAGACGCGTGAGAACGCGATCAGCGCTGCCAGCACGAAGAGCGGCACGCGCAGGCGCGGCGCGAAGTGAGCGAGGACCGTCGCGCCCGCAAACGACGTCGCTGCGTGCCCCGACGGGAACGAGTGCGTCGTCGACGGCGGCCCGATCTGGTGCTCGAACGGGCGGTGGCGCGCGATCAGCGCCTTGCCGAGGTCGGAGAAGAGCTCGCCGCCGATGACCGCAGCGGCCGTGAGGACGACGATTGACGGGCGTCGCCACATGACGGCCAGCGCGAGCCCGAGCACGATCCACACCGCACCGAGCGTCCCGATCCAGGAGAGCGCGATGAAGAACCAGTCGAGCCACCCGACTCGGTGCTCGACGATCCAGTGCTCGAGGTGGCGTTCCCAGGTCAAGCCGGAACGAGCTGCTTCGCCCGCTCGATCAGCTGCTGCGGGTCGAAGGGCTTGCCGACGAACCCGCGGGCTCCGCGTTCCTCCGCCTCGCTCGCGGAGTTCGCGTCGACCTGCCCGCTGAACATGATCACCGGGATCGATCCGTGGCGCTCCTGCATGCGCTGCAGCATCTGCCAGCCGTCGACACCGGGCATGACGACATCGAGCAACACGAGCTCGGGCGCCTGGTCCTCGATCGCCTCGAGGGCCTCGTCCGCACTCGCCGCTTCGCGCACCGAGTAGCCCTCCATCTCGAGATTGACGCGCATGAACTCGCGCAGGCGCGCGTCGTCGTCGACGACGAGGACGAGCGGCCCGCCGGTCTTCCCACCGGGCCCGGAGCGGTCGAGGAAGGCCTCGAGGTCGCGCCGCCGGTACCGGCGATGGCCGCCGGGGGTGTAGAAGGCCGGCACGCGGCCCTGGTCGGACCACTTGCGGATCGTCGATTGTGCAACACCGAGGAACTTGGCCGCCTGGCCGAGGGTCAGCCAGTCGGGCTCACTCGTCGGCGCTCGTCTCCCGGAATGGGTCACGCCCAAAAAGTAACCAAAGCTCCCGGTATCTAAACCGCTTTATTTCTTTTCCACCGTGACCGTGATCGTTTCGCGCGCGGCCGGGGCCAATGGCAAGGGATGAAGCGTGCGGACGAGGGTCTGCGTCCCGCCGGCGTCCGGGGTGTCGTGGAGCGCCTCGCCCAGCGCGATCCCGACGACGAAGGCGACCAGCAGGGCCGCCGCGAGGAGGGCGCGGCGCTTCACGGCCGGTAATCCGACGCCCCGCGGGCGTAGACGTGGAACGCCGCGTCCGCCAGGCTCCCGGCCGCCGGGGTCGGGGGCGCCTCGGGGTCGGCGTCGTCGAGGAGCGTGCGCGCCCACTCGTCGGCGCCGTCGTACGCGCCCGCGAGCTCGGCGAGCGTGAACGTCTGCCCCACACGCTTGCGCAGCCCCGCGACGATCACGTCGACGAGGCCTGTCAGCTGCCGGTAACGCGGCGGGTCGTTGCGCGTCGCCTCGACGCGACGGTTCCCGTCCTCCCA
>CAZDEX010000086.1:2961-8448 GCA_964504405.1 uncultured Gaiellales bacterium
GGTAACGCGGCGGGTCGTTGCGCGTCGCCTCGACGCGACGGTTCCCGTCCTCCCAATGCTGGCGCGCGAGCTCGAGGTCCACGTCACTGAGTACAGCAGGAGTCGGGCCAGAGCTGCGGCAGCTCCGCGAGGATGCGGTCGCCGAGCTCGTAGCCGGGCCGTGCGAGCGCGAACGCGGCGTGCGCGTGGAGGCACTTGAGGCTCCCGGTGCGCGTCGCGCCGCCGATACCGGCGTCCAGCTCGGGCCGCAACCGCCGCTGCTCCTCCTGCGCGTCCGCGAGGCTGCGCGCGAGCGTCTCGTCCTCGACCGCGGCGCGCGACCACCGCTCGACGCCGCTGTCCGCCTCGAGACGTGAGATCGCCGCGACCAGGTGCCGGCACGTCACGTAGAACTGCGTCGGGAACGGCGCGCCGTCCTCGCCGAACGCGAGCTGCTCCGTCACGGCGGGCTTGCCGAACGGGCAGCGCACGGCCACGCGCTTGAACGCACGCGGCGGCCGTCCGATCTGCCGCCCGACGATCTCTTCGTCGGTCATGGCCCGTGTATCTCCGGGTGATGTTGCCGTGTCACTGGCGAGCGAAAAGCAAGCGAGGCAAGGACGCAGGGAGTGCCGATAGCAACGCTATCGGCACGACCGAGGACGCATCAGCGCGCAGCTTTGCAGCCGCCAGGGGCGCGGTGGACATCCCCCGGAGATGCACAGCGCTAGTGATGCTTGCGCCAGGCGGAGATGCCGCGCACGATGAAGAGCCGCTCGCCGGGCTTGACGAGCCCGAGGCGCCGCGCCTCGCGGACGAGCTGTGGGCCGGTGTCGGCCTGCGCGATCCGCTGCTGCAGCTGCGCGCGCTCGTCACGCAGCTGCCTCACCTCGGCCTTCCGCGCCTGCAGCTCGGACTTCGTGTGCATGTAGGTGCGCGTCGGCTTCCAGTACAGGAACGCGACGAGCACGATCCCGCCGATCGCGAGCAGGCGTGTTGGCTTGAGCCGAGTCACAGCTCGCTTGTTCGCCGCCAATTCCAAAGACCCTTGGCAATCTGATTCGCGCAGCGAACCAGATTGCCGGTGTAACCCATGAATCTGGTTCGGCTGCGCCGAATCAGATTCCCCCCTACGCGCGTCGCGTCGCGACGATGCACGCCATCTCGGGCGTGACGAGAATCTCGGTCGCGATCACCCGCGGGTCGAGCAGGAGCGCCTCGCGCGTCGCGTCCCCTTCGACGGGCGCGCCCGCGGCGAGATCGTCCTTCACGAGCAGCCCGCCGGGAGCGAGCAGGTCGATCACCTCGTCGTAGCCGACGCCGCCGTCGGCGAACACCACGTCGAACGGGCCGAGCTGCGGCAGGTGCTCGCGCCAATCGCCTTCGATCACCCGGGCCTCGGTGCCGGCGAGCCGCTCGCGCGCTTGCGCGACGCGCTCGGGATCGACCTCGACCGTCACGAAGCTCGTGCCCGCGGGCAGGGCCGCGACGATCGCATGCGCGCCGTCGCCGTACGACGTTCCGATCTCGGCGATTCGTCCGCCGGGCTTCGAGGCGACGAGCGTCGCAACGAGCCGTTGAACTTCGAGGATCGAGTACGCGCCCGCGGTCAGGCTACGTCGACCTTGATCACGTTGGTCGACCCCGGAAGGTTCACCGCGGTGCCTGCCGTGAGCACGACGCGGTCGCCCGGGTCGATCGACCCAGACCTGAGCGCGGAGTCGAGCGACCGCGTCCAGAGGTCTTCGACGTCGTCGCTCTGCGGCATCAGGACGGGCGTCACACCCCACTCGAGCGCCATCTGCTGCACCGCCGTCTGGTGGTGCGAGAGGCCGACGATCGGGCGGCGCGGCCGCAGGCGCGCGACGGCGGACGCCGTGCGCCCCGTGAACGTCGGCACGAGGATCGCGCGGGCGCCGAGCGCCTCCGCGAGATCGCACGCCGCGTTCGACATCGCGCGGCCCACCGTCGTCTCCTCGCCCGGCTCGGGCATCTGGTGGCGGTAGTCCATCGACGGCTCGACGGCGCGCGCGATCTTGTCCATCGTCTGCACTGCCTCGATCGGGTAGTTGCCGGTTGCCGTCTCCGCGGAAAGCATGATCGCCGACGTGCCGTCGAGCACCGCGTTTGCGACGTCGCTCGCCTCGGCGCGCGTCGGCTCTGCGTGCTCGATCATCGACTCGAGCATCTGCGTCGCGGTGATCACCGGCTTCCCGGCCTCGAGGCAGCGGAGGATGATGCGCTTCTGCAGCAGGGGCACGGTCGCTGCGCCGATCTCCACGCCGAGGTCTCCGCGCGCGACCATGATCGCGTCCGCTTCCTGCAACACGTCTTCGAGCGCCTCGATCGCTTCGGACTTCTCGATCTTCGCGATCACGCGCGCGGGCGAGCCGTGCTGGCGGATGATCGCCTGCAGGTCACGCACGTCAGCAGCGGCGCGCACGAAAGAGAGCGCGACGAAGTCGACCCCGAGGCCGAGTGCGAAGGTGAGGTCGTCGAGGTCCTTCTTCGTCAGCGACGGGATCGGCACGGGAACGCCGGGCAAGTTGACGCCCTTGTGCGTCTTCACCTCGCCGCCGACGACGACGCGGCAGCGCGCCTTGCCCTGCACGACTTCCTCCACGGAGAGCCGCACGAGCCCGTCGTCGATCAGCACGTCGTGACCCGGGCGCAGCACTTCGCTGATCACGGCGGGCAGGACCGGCAGCTCACCGTTCGTGGCGTGCTGCTCGCCGACCACGACGACGTGCTCGTCCTTGAGCAGGACGCGCGGTTCGTCGAGGTCGCCGATGCGTAGCTTCGGGCCCTGCAGGTCGGCGATCAGCGCGAGCGGCTTCCCTGTCTCCTCTTGCACCTCGCGCACCACCTTCGCGGCCGCCGCATGGTCCTCGTGCGTGCCGTGCGAGAGGTTGAGGCGGATCGCATCGACACCAGCCTCGACGAGCGCGCGCATCGCGTCGTGGTTCGACGAGACCGGCCCGATAGTGGCAACGATCTTCGTTCTGCGTCTGTCTGTCGCCATCCGGTTCCCCAATGTAGCGGCGTCCTCCTGACGGAGGACGGAAAGATCCTCCGCACCGACGACGACCCGGAAGACGGCACCGCGTAGCGTCTGACAGATGTTCACCGCTATCGGATCCGAAGCGCCCGAGCTGAGCGCAGACGCGCTCGTGCGCGGCGAGCGGCGCAGGCGCATCGCGCTCTCCGGCTATCGGGGCGCGTGGGTCGTGATCGCCTTCGGCGTGACACACGCCGACGTGCTCGAGCTCGCGGCGCTCGAAGAGGCGTTCGCCGCCGACGGCGCGGTCGTGCTCGCCGCGACGCCCTCGGACTGGCACGACGTCGAGGATCGTTACGGAGACGAGCGGTCGGTGCGCTTCCCGATCCTCGCGTCGGTCGAGGAGCATCGCCGGCTGACGGTGCTCGTGGATCCAGCCGGGATCGTGCGGCACGTCGGACTGGGCCGCAGCGCGCGCGAGATCCTCGCAGCGCTCGAAGCAGAGCTCTTCGCGCGCGCCGCCTAAATCTGATTCGCGCTTCTTTGCGAACCAGATTTCAGGGTTTCACCAACCTTCGCGGCTCGCGTAACCCCTGAATCTGGTTCGGCTGCGCCGAATCAGGTTCGGGCGCGCGGGAACGCGTCCCAGCCGGGATACTCCGCCCGGCCGCCGAGGAGCTCCTCGATGCGAAGCAGCTGGTTGTATTTCGCCACGCGATCCGAGCGCGCCGGTGCGCCCGTCTTGATCTGGCCGGTGCCGAGTGCGACCGCGAGGTCGGCGATCGTCGCGTCCTCCGTCTCGCCGGAGCGATGCGACATGACCGCCGAGTAGCCGTTCGACTGCGCGAGGCGCACGGCCTCGATCGTCTCCGTCAACGTCCCGATCTGGTTCACCTTGACGAGGATCGAGTTGGCGACGCCGCGGTCGATGCCCTGCTGCAGCCGCTGCGGGTTCGTGACGAAGAGATCGTCACCGACGAGTTGCACACGGTCGCCGAGGTCGTCGGTGAGCCCCTTCCACGCATCCCAGTCGTCCTCGGCCGCGCCGTCCTCGATCGAGACGACCGGGTACGCACCGACGATCTCCGCCCAGAACGACGGCATCTCCGAGCTGGACTTCTCGCGGCCCTCGAACCGGTACACGCCGTCGCGGAAGACCTCGCTCGTCGCGGGGTCGAGGGCAATCGCGATGTCGTCACGGTGACCTGCGCGCTCCGCGGCCTCGAGGATCACCTCGATCGCCGCTTCGCTCGACTCGAGATCGGGCGCGAACCCGCCCTCGTCCCCGACGCCCGTGGCGAGGCCGCGCTCGGTGAGCACCTTCTTGAGGGAGTGGTACACCTCGGTGCCGATCCGCAGGCCCTCGGAGAACGTCTCCGCGCCCACCGGGACGACCATGAACTCCTGCAGGTCGATCGAGTTCGTCGCGTGCGCGCCGCCGTTGATCACGTTCATCATCGGGACGGGGAGCGTCGTCGCCGCGTCGCCGCCGAGGTAGGCGTACAGCGGCGTGTCACCGGCCGCGGCTTTCGCGAATGCGAGCGAGACGCCGAGGATCGCGTTCGCGCCGAGACGGCCCTTGTTCGGCGTGCCGTCGAGGTCGATCAGCGCGACGTCGAGGCCCCCCTGGTCGAGATCCTTGCCGCGCACCGCCGACGCGATCTCGCCGTTCACGTGGCCGACCGCCTCGCCGACTCCCTTGCCGCCCCACGCTGTCCCGCCATCGCGCAGCTCGACGGCCTCGTGCACGCCGGTCGACGCGCCCGACGGGACGATCGCGCGTCCCCGAGCTCCGTCTGCGAACGTCACGTCGACCTCGACGGTGGGGTTGCCACGGGAGTCGAGGACCTGGCGGCCCTTCACGTCGGCGATCTTCACTGTGGGCTCCCTTCGTGATGTGCTTCGTTGGCTGGGTGCGATGGACGAGTGAGAGGCAAGGACGCAGGACACTCCGATAGAGGCACTATTGGTGTGTCCGAGGACGCGGCATCGCGCCGTCCAGCGCGGCCAGACGACACAAGCTCATTGCGAAGGGGGCCCACATGTCTCCTTTGCCTTGTCGTAGTACGCGTCCTGCTCGTCGAGCGAGAGCGTCGTCCAATCCTTGCCGTCCGTCTCGGCGAGCACCACTGCATTCTCCACCCGCGTGCGGAAGCGCTTCGACGCCGCGCGCAGCTCGAGCTCCGGATCGACGTTCAGCCGGCGCGCAACGTTGACCGCCGCGAAGAGGACATCGCCGAGCTCGGACGCGACACGACGCTCCGGCTCCGTCTCCGGCGCCGGATCCGAGACCGGAAGCTCGGCGCGCAGTTCGCGCAGCTCGTCATCGAAGTCGGCGAGCGCACCTGCGAGATCCGGGTACTCGAAGCCGACCGCCTTCGCGCGGTTCTGCACCTTGCGCGCGTAGAGCAGCGCAGGCAGTCCCTCGGGAACGTCGTGGAAGACGCCCTCGCGTCCCTCGTTCTCGCGCTTCAGCGCCTCCCAGCGCTCCTTGACCCGGGCCGCGTCGC
>CAZDEX010000087.1:0-5123 GCA_964504405.1 uncultured Gaiellales bacterium
TCGAGCACCTCTCGAACGTGCTCTTCGTGGGCATGCACCTGTCCCTGCTGTTCGTATTCATCGTCCACGTCACTCCGGTTGCGCTCGCCCTGGCCCTCGGCGGCTACGCGCTGCGCATGTGGGCGATCACCGGCGGCTACCACCGCTACTTCGCGCACCGCGCTTACAAGACGAGTCGCGCGTTTCAGATGGTGCTGGCGATCCTCGGAGCGACCAGCATGCAGAATGGGCCCATCTGGTGGGCGAGCGTCCACCGCCGCCACCACAAGGACTCGGACGGGCCGGGAGATCCGCACTCGCCGCGCACACGTGGCTTCTGGTACGCGCACGTAGGGTGGATCTTCGACCGCACGGTGCCGAGGCCTTACGACGCGTCGAACGTGCGCGATCTGCTGCGCTACCCCGAGCTGCGCTGGATCGATCGCCACGACTGGATCCCGCTCGTCGCGTACGCGATCGGCTGCTTCGCCATCGGCGGCGCCCCGGGCCTCGTGTGGGGCTTCGTCGTCAGCACGCTGGCCGTCTTCCACGCGACGATGCTCGTCAACTCGCTCGCGCACGTGTGGGGCTCGCGCCGCTACGCCACGACCGACACCTCGCGCAACAACCCCCTCATCGCCCTGCTCACGCTGGGCGAGGGATGGCACAACAACCACCACCACTACATGAGCTCGGCCCGTCAGGGGTTCTTCTGGTGGGAGATCGACGTGAGCTACTACGTCCTTCGCGGCCTCGCGCTGGTCGGCCTGGTCCGCGACGTCCGCGAGCCGCCGGGCTTCGTCGTCCGACCCCCGGCTCGCCGGCCAGCGATTTGGGGCGGCTCGGTCCGGCGGGCGTGCTAGAGCGCTCCGAGTCCCGTCGCCATCGGTCGATGGCGTGCCTCGCAAGACAACCCCAGGGGGGGACCCGATCCGATGGTCCGATGACCGAAGCCGGCACGCACGCCCACGTCGTCGAGGCGTGGTTGCAGGCGTCATCGCCGCGAGACGTCGGCGTGCCGGAGTTGCAGCGCGCGCTCGATGCCCTCTGGCGGCGCGCCCGGGTGACGCTCGGCGAGATCACGCTGGCTGCGATCTCGGATCGAGCCCTGTACGACGTCGCCGAGCGGTTCCCCCCGTTCGCGGCGATCGAGGTCGATGCGGACGGCATGCACTGCGATGCGCTCCGCGCAACGCTTTCTTCGGCGGCCCACGACGACGTTCGCGAGGCGATCCGCTACCTGCTCGTCACCTGGCTGACCGTGCTGGGCAACCTCACCGCGGAGGTCCTCACCCCCGCGCTTCACGAAGAGCTCGCGAACGCTGCCGCCGCCGAGCCGGAGCCGACACCATGACCAAGCAGACCCAGAAGCGCCGTATCGAGACCGGCGTGCGCAATTTCGACGATCTGCTGGGCGGCGGCCTGCCGAAGGGCTCGGTGACCGTGATCGCGGGCCCGCCGGGCTCGGGCAAGACCATCCTCAGCCAGCAGATCGGGTTCCACAACGCTTCGGCCCAACAGCGCGTGCTCTACTTCAGCACCCTCTCGGAGCCGACGGCCAAGACGCTGCGCTACCTGAACGACTTCTCGTACTTCGACCGGGCCAAGCTCGACACGGCGGTGCGCTTCGTCGACCTCGGCGGCATCGTCCGCAGCGAGGGGCTCTCGTCGGCCTCGTCGCTCATCGTCGAGCAGGTGCGCAAGTTCAAGCCCGCGATCGTCGTCATCGACAGCTTCAAAGTGTTCGACGACCTCGCGTCGTCGCCCGAGGAGCTGCGCAAGTTCGGCTACCAGATCGCCGTCCAGCTGATGGCGTGGGAGACGACCGCGCTCTTGCTCGGGGAGTACAGCGCCGCCGACGTCGAGACCAACCCGCTCTTCTCGATCGTCGACGGACTGATCCTCGTCACGCAGCGGGAGCAGTGGCACGAGCAGCAGCGCTCGCTGCAGATCGTCAAGATGCGCGGGGCTGCCCACAGCCCCGACCAGCACCCGTTTGCCATCACTGGCGACGGCATCGAGATCTTCGCGCCCGGGTTCACCCTGCGCCGCGAGCCTCTCGGCACGGCCGCGGCGCCCGCGCGGCTGCACACCCACATCGCGGGGCTCGACGAGCTGCTCGGGCCGGGCATCCCGTGCGGGTCGACGCTGCTCGTGAGCGGCACCGCCGGCACGGGCAAGACGGCGCTCCTCCTCGAGTTCGTCTACCGGGGCGCGCTCGCCGGCGAGAAGGCCATCCTCTTCTCGTTCGAGGAGACCGACGAGCGCCTCCGCGCGTTCGCGCGCAGCTTCGGCTGGGACGTCGAGCGAGAGATCCGGCGGGGCATGCTGGAGATCGTCTTCGTCCCCCAGCCCGAGATCGCCGTCGAGCGGCACCTGACCATGATCCGGGATCGCGTCGCGACGATGGGCGCGCGGCGGATCGCCATCGACTCGGTCTCCGTCTTCCTGCACAAGGTGCGCGACCCTCAGATCGGCCGCGAGCAGCTCTTCGTGCTCGGCTCGATCGTGCACAACGCGCGCGGGGTGGGTCTGCTCGCGACCGACATTCCTTACGGCGAGACTCGCATCAGCCGGCTCGGGGTCGAGGAGACGGTGGTCGACGGGATCGTCCTCCTGACGTCGGTCGAGGAGCAGCTGCAGCGGCGTCGCTACGTCGAGGTCTACAAGCTGCGCAACACGGCGCACCTCGGCGGCCGACACGCGATGCGGATCGGGCCGACCGGCATCGGCGTCTTCCCCCGCTATGCGCAGCAAGAGCTCGCGCACGAGCCACCGCCGCCGCTCGAGCCGTCGAAGCGTCTTCCGTCGGGCGTGCCCGGGCTCGACGATCGACTCGGAGGTGGGCTGCTCGAACGCAGCGCGACGCTCCTCTGCGGCGCGGCCGGGACGGGCAAGACCACCATGGGCGTCCAGTTCGTGCTCGCGGGCGCCGATCGAGGCGAGCCGGCCCTCTACGTGACGCTCGAGGAGGGTACCGCGCAGCTGCGGGTGAGCGCCCGGGCGATGGGGCTGGCGCTCGACGACGCCGCGGACCGGGGCGCGGTGGAAGTCCTCTACCTCGCACCCGAGCGCATCCGTCCTCCGGAGCTGTTCGCGCTGCTGACCGATCGGATCGTGAGCCGCAAGGTGCGGAGGCTCGTCATCGACGCCGTCAGCGATCTGCCCGTGGGCGAGGGCATGCACGAGACGTTGCGGTCGCTGCTCGTCCGCCTCATCCAGCAGTTCAAGAAGCTCGACGTGACCACGCTCTTCATCGTCGAATCGCGCTCGACGCTCGGCGACGAGCTCGCCGCGATGGGGCTCTCGCCCGTTGCCGACAACCTCTTCGTCCTCAGCTACGCCACCGTCGATCAGACGCTCCAGCCGCAGCTCACGATCGTGAAAACGCGTGGCACCGCCTCGCTGCGTACGACGCAGGCGTTGCACCTCGGGCGAGGAGGCGCACGGATCGGAGCCAGCTTGGCTCGAAACGTGAAGCGCTCGGGGCACGAAAGGCGCAGGCCCGTCCGCTGACGGGAGGCGCCGGGGGCGAACATGGGATTGCCTGGAGAAGAGGAACGCAGCGGGAGCGGGCACGCCAAACCGCTCGTCGATTCCGGTACGGCGCCGAGCCGCCGCCGGCTCGCGCTGCTCTACGAGATCGGTAAGCAGCTCACGCGTGCCAAGCAGCCTGACCTGCTCGTCCCCGAAGTCCTGTCGACGATGACCGCCGCGCTGGAGCTGCGGAGCGCCGTCCTGGCGCTGCGCGTGAACGGCATGAGCCAGCTGATCGCATGGCCCACCAACGGGGAGATCGCCGTGTCCGTCGAGCACGCGCGCGTCGCGTTCGCGTATCTGCTTCAGGAGCCAGGGCTGGCGTCGCGAGGCATCGAGGTCATCGCAGGGCGGCTACCGAAGAGCGCGGGGGCAGCGTCTTCGACCAGCCCCGTCAACCGGTTCGTCGTGCTGCCGCTCGCGGTCGAGCGTCGGGCGCCGTTCGGCGCGCTGCAGCTCGAGTCGGCGATGCCGCTCGACGAGCTGGACCTCTCGTTCGCGGACACCATCGTCACGCAGCTCGCCGCCGCGCTCGACCGGCACTTCTCGGCGGCGCGCGGTCTGGAGAGCGAGCGCCTGCGGACCGTCGCGGAAGCCGCAGCCGTGCAGGCGCGGGAGAAGGAGATGCGCGCGCGCACGGAAGCCGACCTGGCGCGCGCGGTCACGCGCAGTCTGAGCGAGGCCGTCGTAGCCGTCGACGGCGACGCGAGGATCACGATGATGAACCCCGCGGCCGAGCAGCTCCTCGGTTGGCCGGAACGGGAGGCACGCGGTCGCGACCTCGACGAGATCGCGCCGCTGCGTCTCGCCGACGGCAGCCTGCCACCTCCCGAGCGACGGCTCGCCCGGGTCACCCTGCGCGAGGGCGCCGAAGAGCGCGACGACGAGTCCTTCCTGGTGAATCGGGCCGGGCTCGCCATCCCGGTCCGGTACACCGCCGTGCCGCTCCACGAGCACGACCGCCTCTCCGGCGCCGTCGTCGTGTTCGACAACCTCTCTGCGCTGCGCATCGCCGAGCGCGAGCAGCGTACCCTGGCGCAACTCGGCGTGGCGCTCGTGGCGTCGCTCGAGCCGGCCGAGGTCGTCGCGACGGTGTGCCGCGCGCTCGTGCCGGCCTTCGCGGACGTGTGCTTCGTCGATCGCCTCCTCGACGACGGGCACATCGAGCGCAGCGAGGTCGTCGTCGCCGATCGCCTCGGCTCGCCGCTGGCGGAGGAGATCCGCGCGCGGGCCCCGAGGCCGGAGTGGGACAAGCCCGGCGCACGCGCCCTCAGCACGCGCACGCCGGTGCTCGTCGCGGCGCCCGGGCTCGCGTCGATCATCGCCCTGCCGCTCCTCGCGCGTGGCCGCGCCCTCGGCACGCTCTCGTGCGGCCTCACGGAGGCGCGGCGCTACGGCCTGGCCGACCTCGCACTGGCTGCCGACATCGCGCAGCGCGTCGCGCTCGCTCTGGACAACGCATTGCTGCACGGACAAGCCCGGGCGGCCGTCACCGCCCGAGAGCGCGTGCTCGCCGTCGTCTCGCACGACCTGCGCAATCCGCTCATGGCGATCGTGACGGGGGCTGCCCTTCTGGCGCGCTCGACGCACGCGGAGGGGTGGCCCGA
>CAZDEX010000087.1:5223-8267 GCA_964504405.1 uncultured Gaiellales bacterium
ACCGCATGCTGCAGGTGCTCGTGAACCTGCTCGGGAACGCGCTCAAGTTCACGCCGAGCGGCGGCTCGGTGACCCTTCGCGTCGAGGAGGCCCCGCGCGGGGTCCGCTTGTCGGTCTCCGACTCGGGCCCCGGCATCCCGTCGGAGCTGCGTGATCGCATCTTCGATGCGTTCTGGCAGGCCAAGGCCGGAAGCCGCGCCGGTGCCGGCCTCGGGCTCGCCATCGTCAAGGGGATCGTCGACGCGCACCACGGCACGATCGAGGTGCGGAGCGAGGTCGGTTCGGGCACGACGTTCACCGTCACGCTTCCGAAGACCTAGCTCACCCGGGGTAGCGGCCCTCGACGTAGCCGCGCAGATGGTCAATCTCGACGGTGTTTTCTTCGAGCGTCCGCCGAACGAGGTCGCCGATCGAGACGAGTCCGATGACCCGGCCATCGAGGACCACCGGCAAGTGCCGCACGCGGCGCTCGGTGACGATCTCCATGGCTTCGCGCAGGGGCAGGTCGGGCCCGATGCACACGACGTCGGCGGTCATCACGTCGCCGACTCTCGTGGTGCTGGGATCGAGGCGTGCGAGGACGACGCGTGTCAGCAGATCGCGTTCGGAGAAGATGCCACGAAGCACGTCGCCATCCATGACGAGCAACGAGCCGACGCGGGCTGCGCACATCGCTTCGGTCGCGGCGAGCACGGTGTCGCCGGGAGTCGTCACGCGCAGACCGTGCCCCTTGGTCTCCAGGATGCTCTCGATGGGTTTCATGGAGCCGTGCGAGAGCATGCGGTGTGCCCGACACGTCGAGCCGACTCACCGAACGGGATAGCGATCTACCTCGTAGTTCTTGCCGCCGACGACGTGCATCACGATGGCCACGGCGCCGTCGCGCCTGAGCTCTTCGGCGAGGATCATGGCTTCGACGTGCGACATGCCGCTGCGTTCGAGTGTTTCGACGTCGCCGCGTTCCGTCACGACGGAGTAAGTCGTCATGTGCTCGGAGGGTGCAGCGCGCATGCCGCGGGATGCCGCCGAGGAGCGCGTGCCGAGGCTGGTGCTTCGCATCCCGCTTGGCGATTTGCCAATGACCAGGCCCCCGTCTCGCCGTTCGGCGCAGTGCCGGAGCTGGCCTGGTTCGTGCTCTACCGGATTCCGCGATGGTACGAGCAGCGGCGCAACTCACGCTCCTGGCCTTGATGCTGGCCGCACCGAGCGGCGAGGCCGGCAACCAGGTCATCTGGACCGTCCACGTCGCCGACTCCACGGTGCCGCTCCCCACCGCGCTGTTCGACGGCCGAGCGCTGCCGACGAAGGGCAGCCGCTGGAGCTGCGTCGCAGACAAGGTTCTTCGTCAGGACGCGGGCGGCAACACGTTCAGCACCCTGACCATCCGCTGCAGCGACGGGGAAACGACCGTCTCCTCATCGGCGTCGTGCGCCATCGGAGCCCACGACAACAAGCAGCTCGCGTTCGAGCTGCTCGAGAAGACGACGGGATTGAAGAACGCGATCCGGGCCGAGTGCACGGACGGGTTCTGAAGAACGCGATGGGGACGGAGGTCGTCATGGTTTTCCTCGAAAGCATCGCCGTGTTCGCGGTTCTGGTCCTGGTGATCTTCCTCGCCGGGATCCGGGTGGTCCGCCCGACGGTCCGCGGGCTCGTCGAGCGGCTGGGCAAGTACCGCCGCATGGCGATGCCGGGCTTCAACTGGATCGTCCCGGGGATCGACCGGATGTTCCTCGTGAACGTGACGGAGGTGATGGTCAACGCGGAGCCGCAGGAGATCATCACGAGCGACAAGCTCAACGCGCGGGTGGATGCGCAGGTGTACTTCAAGGTCAAGAGCGACGAAGCGAGCGTGAAGAACTCGCAATACAACGTCTTCAACTACCAGTACCAGATGGTCAACCTCGCCCGGAGCACGCTGCGCAACATCATCGGCACGCTGACCCTCAAGAGCGCCAACAGCGAGAGAGGCAAGATCAACAGCGAGCTTCAGCGCACGATGCGCGACGAGACGACGCACTGGGGGATCGAGATCGTCCGCACCGAGCTGAAGGAGATCGACCCGCCGGCGGACGTGCAGGAGACGATGAACAAGGTCGTGAAAGCCGAGAACGAGAAGGTGGCAGCCATCGACTTCGCCACCGCGACCGAGACGATGGCCGACGGCGCGCGCCGCGCCGAGATCAAGAAGGCCGAAGGGATAAAGCAGGCCAAGATCCTCGAGGCAGAGGGCGAGGCGCAGGCCATCCAGCTCGTCAACGAGGCGGCGGAGAAGTACTTCGTCGGCAACGCCCAGCTCCTGCGGCGCCTCATCACGGTCGAGCGGTCGCTCTCGGCCAACTCCAAGATCGTCGTCCCGTCGAACACGGAGCTCGTCAACATCATCGGCGACCTGGCCGGCGTCCTGCCGCTGCCTCGCAGCAACGGAGAGGCGCGCAGACGGTCCTTCGGCGACGCCTCACCGGCCGGCGATGCCTCCTCGGGTGCAAGACGGACATGAGCCCGGCGACGGACGGTGCGGCCGTCGGTCCGGGGGGGCGCGCTCATTTCGCAGAGACGGCGGTGCCCGTGCCGATGCGGTTGCCGCCGGCGGCCTTCGCCGCGTACATCCGCGTGTCCGCCAGCGCGATCAGCGCCGCCCCCGGATCGTCGCAGGGCAGGACGTCGGCGAGGGAGGCAACCCCGATGCTGGCGGTGAGACCCACTTGTCGACCGCGGGCCCTCATGTGCAGCCCCTCGATGGCCACCCGCACTCGCTCGGCCAGGTGCCTCGACGCAACCCTGTCGGTGCGGGCGAGCACCACGAACTGGTCGCCGCCGTAACGGGCGAGGACGTGCTCCGACCCCAGCGACCGCGCGATCCGCGCTGCTATCGCGCGCAGCGCCGTGTCGCCGGCCAGGTGGCCGAACCGGTCGTTCACGTGCTTGAGCGCGTCGATGTCGACCAAGAGGACCGACAAGCCGCCGGACGAGTGCCGGGCATCGTCCAGAGCCTCGGCGAGACGTTCGGCCAGGTACTTGCGGTTGAACGCGTGCGTCAGCGG
>CAZDEX010000088.1:0-8160 GCA_964504405.1 uncultured Gaiellales bacterium
CCGAACACCGTCGCCAGACCGACGACGCTAGGAGCGTGTCAAGTGCGGTTGCAGCTGTCGACGTTGTTTGAGTGCAGCGCGACCCGGCTGAACTTCTGTGCGGCGAAGTTCATCTCGTTCGAGGCCTTGGAGCAGCTGAAGAGACCCGTCATCGACCCGGAGTCGAGCGCGCGGCGGAAGCCGGCGGCGGCGCGGTCGAGCGCCTCGTCCCAGGTGGCGGTCCTCAGCTCTCCGTCGTCACGAACGAGCGGCTGGGTCAGCCGCGTGTACCTCGGAGGCATGCTCGGATCCTAGAGTGAACCTGGTTCGGTCTGTGAACCAGGTTCAGGCGTTTCGCGGCATTGCATCGGTGGGCTGAACCCTCGACTCTGGTTCGCGGAGCGAATCAGAGTCGGTCTGGCCTGCCAACCATACGGTTGTCCGCCGCCTGCGGACGTCCTCGTCGGTGCGCGCCCATTCGCGCTCGCGGGCGTAGAGCTCTTGCGCGCGGATGTCGGGGCGGCCGTCGGCGATCGGCTCGAGCAGCGTCGGGTCGTCGCGCGCAGGTGCGAGCACCTCGGCGGCGAGCGAGCCGTAGAGATGCAAGAGGTGGTTCCGCAATGTGGAACTGATCGCGTCCGGCCATTCGACACGGCCCTTCGCGCCCGGAAGCGGGCGGGGGCGCCGGTCGAGGTTGCGGACGCCGAGTTGCTCGAGCGCGTCGAGCGCGATGCGGCGATACGTCGTGAGCTTGCCGCCCGCGACGCTGAGCATCCCGGCCGCGCCGCGGGTGTAGACCGTCTCGCGCCGGGCGTTCGCGGTCGACCCGGGCCCGCCGGGGAGGACGCGCAGTCCGACGAACGATGCCCGCGGCTCACCGATCCCGTGGACCGCCTCCGACGCCTCGGCCAGCACGGTGCGAATGTCGTCGTCGGTGACGCGCGCGTCCTCCGGCTCGCCCTCGTGCAGCGTGTCGGTGGTGCCGAGGAGCAGCTTGCCCTCCCACGGGATCGCGAACGACACACGCACCTTGTCGTGCGGGATCGTCACCGCAGCCTTCCACGCCTCGCCGCCGTCGACGATCACGTGAACGCCCTTGCTCAGCCGCACCGACGCCGCCGCCTTGGGGTCCTCGAGGCGGCGGAGCTTGTCGAGCCATGGGCCGGTCGCGTTGACGATGGCAGTAGCGCGCACGCGCACCGTCTCGCCGCCGATCGACACGTCTGCGCCGTCGCGATAGATCGCGACCACCTCGGCGTAGTTCGCCACCACCGCGCCGCGCTCTGCGGCGCCGCGCAGGTTCGCGATCGTGAGGCGGCCGTCGTTCGTCCACGCGTCGGCGTAGAGCGCGGAGGAGTGCAGCCCTTCCGTCTTCAGCTCCGGCACGAGCCGCAGCGCGCGCGCCGTCGACACGCGACCGTTCAGGCGCGACCGGGCGAGCGCCGAGTAGAGCAGCACGCCCGTGCGCACGACCCACGGCCGGTGCGGCCCCTCGCGGTAGAGCGGAAAGACGAACGGCATGCGCTGCACGAGATGCGGCGCGACGACGTCCATCAGCATCCGACGCTCCTGGTGCGCCTCGCGGACGAGCCGCACGTCCCCCATCTGCAGGTAGCGCAGGCCGCCGTGAATCAGCTTCGACGACGCGCTCGAGGTTCCGCCTGCAAAATCGCCCTTTTCGACGAGCGCGACGGACAGCCCGTGCGCCGTTGCTGCCTCTGCGATCCCCGCGCCGATGATCCCGCCGCCGATCACGAGCAGGTCGAACGTGCGGCCGGTCAGCTGGTCCAGAACGGGTTCGTCCACGCCTTCCTTCCGTGCTTGTCGCACACCTCGATGCGACCGTACGGCGGCTCGTAGGGCTTGCGCAAGCGGACGGCGGTGATCAGCTCGTCGTCGTTCCGCTCCAAGATCTCCGAGTAGTTGGGGTAGCCGAGGCGGCCTGCGTTTGCACGCGCCCCGCGCGTCCGCCCCGAATAGAGGGTGACCGACTGCGCCGGACTGCAGCGCACGACCACCTCGCCGTCGCCAACCTCGACGTCGTGGATCGCCGGCCCGGTCGACCCGTAGAACGCGCCCCTGCGGAGCGCGTCGAGGATCGCCTCCTGCGTCTTCTCCGCGCGCACCCACGTCCAGGCGAAGCCGCTGTCGTACCCGGGGTGGTGCGAGTCGTCGGTCGCAAGCGCATAGAACAGCCGGCCGTGCTCGAGAGCCTCGTCCCAGTGCAGCGACGAATCGCCGCGGCCGAGCTCGAGCTCGCAGCCGCTGTTCCACACCTCGATCCCGTACAGGCCCTGTGTGTCCCACCACTGCTCGGTGCGCAGGCCGCTCCAGTACGTATGCGCGAGATAGGGCACGCCGCCATTCGTGCTGATCCAGTCGACGACGTCCTGCAACGGCGCGAAGTTCCCCTCCGGCAGCACCGGGTCGGCGTCGACCCCGAGCGCAAGCACGTGCGCGTCGTTCGCCTGGTCGGGCGCCTCGGCGTTCAGCTCGGTCGACGGAACTACGAGCAGCTTCTTGGTCCCGGGCTCCGCGGTGCGCACCCAGTGATCGGTGATTGCCAGGACGTCGTAGCCGGCCCATTCGTAGTGGCGAACGAGCATGTCGGGCGACAGCTCGCCGTCGGAATTCGTCGTGTGGGCATGCAGCGCACAGCGCAGCCACGGCGCGTCGATGTCGAAGGGGCTCATCACAAGAGCGTAACCACCTGTCTGCAAAAACTGACTTGAAATTCAGCCTCGATGCGTGATCCACTAGGGGCACACCACGGACCGGGAGGACACCTAGATGGAGGATTACGAGGCCCAAGAAATCGAGTTCTGGGCCAAGCTCGAAGAGGAGGGCATCAGCCGCTCCTCGATGCTGCGGCGTAGCGCCGCCGCGGCGTTCGGCCTGACCATCGTCGGCAATGCGAGCACGGCGTTCGCGGCGACGAAGGCGCGCCTCGCGGGCCCGCCCACCAAGGAAACGGCGGCAGGCATGGCTGACCTGATCACGCACGCCAAGAAGGAAGGCCACCTGAACACGATCGCGCTCCCGCCCGACTGGGCGAACTACGGCGAAGCGCTGAAGGCGTTCCCGAAGAAGTACGGGATCCAGATCACGAACGACAACCCCGACGGCAGCTCGGCGCAGGAGAACGAAGCGATCCGCTCCCTCAAGGGCGACTCGCGCGCGCCGGACGCGGTCGACGTCGGTGTCTCCTTCGCGATCGTCGGCGCGAACGAAGGCCTGTACGCGAAGTACTTCAACACGAACTACAAGACGATTCCGCGTGCGCTCAAGGACACGCGCGGCTACTGGATGGGCGACTACTGGGGCGCGGTCTCGATCGGCGTCAACAAGACGCTCGTCTCGAACGTCCCGAAGACGTTCAAGGATCTGCTGAAGCCCGAATACAAGGGCAAGGTTGCGATCAACGGCAGCCCGCTCTCGTCGAACTCGGCCGTGTCGGTCGTGATCGCCTCGGCGCTCGCGAACGGCGGCTCGCTGAACGACGTGTCGGCAGGCATCGAATTCTGGGCGCAGATGAAGAAGAACGGGAACTACATCCCGGTCCAGACGACGCCGCAGACCGTGGCGTCGGGCCAGACGCCGATCTCGCTCGACTGGGACTACAACAACCTTGCATACGTCAAGGAGTTCCCGGCCGCGAACTGGACCTTCACGGTCCCGGCCGACGGCGTGTACGGCGGCTACTACGCGCAGGCGATCAACGCGACCGCCCCGCACCCGTATGCCGCTCGGCTCTGGGAGGAGTTCCTCTACTCCGACCAGGGGCAGATCATCTGGCTGAAGGGTGGCGCACACCCGGCGCGGTTCGCCGACCTCGTCGCCCGCAAGGTCATCCCGAAGGCGGTGCTCGCATCGCTTCCGTCGGCGGCCATCTACAACAAGGTGAAGTTCGCGAGCCTCGCCCAGCAGTCCAAGGCGAAGGCCCTCATCGCCCAGCAGTGGCCGACGAAGGTCGGGTCGTAGTCCGATAGGGACCGAAGCTGCACCTCAGGCCCTCCGGCCGGACGTCGCGTCCGGCCGGAGGCGCCTGCCTCTAAGCTCGCTCGCGACGCTGCCGTTCTTCGCGTACGTGATCGCGTTCCTCTTTCTTCCAGCCGGCGCGGTCATGCTCGGCGCATTCCAGGACAAGCACGACAACGCGACGCTCGCCAACATCCGGCTGCTCTTCCACCACCCGTACATCGACGCGTACGAGAACAGCCTCAGGCTCAGCCTGATCACGGCCGGGATCGGCGCGGTCGTCGGGTTCCTCGTCGCGTATGCCGCGATTCGCGAAGGGACGCCGCGCTGGATCCGTTCGACCTTCGCGACCTTTGCGGGCGTCGCCGCGAACTTCGGCGGCATCCCGCTCGCGTTCGCGTTCATTGCGGCACTCGGCCCGCTCGGCATCGTCACCATGTGGTTCCGCAACGCCCACTACGACCTGTACGGGCACGGCTTCGCGATCTACTCGATGCAGGGCGTCGAGCTCGCGTACCTCTACTTCCAGCTGCCGCTCATGATCCTCGTGATCTCGCCCGCGATCGACGGCCTGCGGCGCGAGTGGCGCGAGGCGGCGGCGAACCTCGGCGCAAAGGGCTGGCAGTTCTGGCGCTACGTCGGCATCCCGGTGCTGATGCCGTCCTTCCTCGGAGCGCTCATCCTGCTCTTCGGCAATGCGTTCGCGGCGTACGCGACCGCCTACAGCCTGAACAACGGCGCGAACATCGTGCCGGTCCTGATCGGCGACTACTACACCGGCAACGTGCTCGACAACCCGCATCTCGCCCAAGCGCTCGCGTTCGGGATGTTCGTCGTCCTCGCGCTCATGATGCTGATCTACATCCCGCTCCAACGCCGGGCCGCACGGTGGGCGAAGTGAGGCGGCCCCGGATGGCGTTGAGCGCGTACGTCTGGCTGCTTCTCGCCGCGGTGTACTTCCTGATCCCGCTGTACTCGACGCTCGCGTTCAGCCTGAAGGAGAACAAGGCGGGAACGCCGTGCTGCACCCTGCACAACTACGGCTGGGTGATCCACAACGGCGACTTCTGGCACACGATCAAGATCTCGTTCGTGCTCGCGCTCGAGACGATCCTGATCAGTCTCATCCTCTTCGTGCCGACGATCTACTGGGTGCACCTGAAGCTGCCGAAGCTGCGGCCTGTACTGGCGTTCCTCGCGCTGATCCCGTTCGTCGTGCCGCCGATCGTCATGGTCGTCGGACTCCTACGGACGTTCAGGTGGACGCCGCACTGGTTCTACGCGGCGCCGTGGGGCTTCCTCGCCGCGGCGTACGTGATCCTCGCGTTCCCGTACATGTTCTTCTCGCTCGACGCGGGGTTCCGCTCGATCGACGTGCACACGCTCACGGAGGCGTCGCAGAGCCTCGGCGCGAAATGGACGACGACGCTGTTCCGCGTGATCCTTCCGAACATCAGGTCCGCTGCGCTCGCCGCGTCGTTCTTGACGCTCGCGATCGTGATGGGCGAGTTCACGATTGCGAACCTCGCCGCGTTCCACACGTTCCCGATCTTCCTGCAGTACGTAAACGAGTCGCAGGGCTTCCCGGCCGGTGCCTTGACGCTGCTTTCGTTCATGATCACGTGGGGCGCGATGGCCTCGCTCCTGCTGGTCGGCCGCAAACGAGGCGCACGTGGCGCCGTGATCGCGGGAGTGAGATGAGCTACCTCCAACTCGAGAACCTGCACCGCGACTTCGGCACCGTGAAGGCGCTGAACGGCATCAACATCTCGCTCGGCGAGGGCGAGTTCCTCTCGATGCTCGGGCCGTCGGGCTGCGGCAAGACGACCGCGCTCCGCCTGGTCGCCGGCTTCGACCGGCCCGATGAGGGGCGCATCGTCGTGGACGGCAAGGACGTGACGGGCGTGCCGCCCAACAAGCGCGACATGGGCATGGTGTTCCAGGCGTACTCGCTCTTCCCGAACATGACGGCGAAGCAGAACGTCGAGTTCGGTCTGAAGATTCGCGGCCGCGACAAGGCGGATCGTGCGAAGCGGGTCTCCGACCTGCTCGAGCTCGTCGGTCTCGGCCACGCGGTCGACCGGTATCCGCATCAGCTCTCGGGCGGGATGCAGCAGCGCGTCGCGCTCGCGCGCGCGCTCGCGAACGAGCCGCGGGTGCTGCTCCTGGACGAGCCGCTGTCGGCGCGCGACGCGAAGGTGCGGGTGCAGCGGCGCGAGGAGATGCGTCGCGTTCAGCTCGAGCTGGGGATCACCACCCTCTATGTCACGCACGACCAGGAAGAGGCGCTTGCGATCTCGGATCACGTCGCGGTGATGTACGGCGGCGTGATCGAGCAGATGGGCACGCCGTCGGAGATGTACACCGCGCCGGCCACGCCGTTCGTTGCGGAGTTCATCGGGACGATGAACCGCCTCGAGGCGACGGTCGTCGCAGACGGCGAGGTCGAGCACGCCGGTCTCCGCCTGCAGGTCGACGCCGCGCGCGGGAGGCGGACGGGCGAGCGCGTGCTCGTGCTGATCCGCCCCGAGTCGCTCGAGGTGGAGGCCGCCACGAACGGCGGCGCGGCGAATGCCTTCAACGGCGAGGTGCTGACGCAGACGTTCCTCGGCCCCGTGACCCGCGTGAAGGTGACGGGCGGCGGCACGTCGCTGATCGCCGACATGTCGACGTCGCGCGCCGCGGCGCTCCCGGTCGGCGCCAAGGTGACGGCGAAGATCCCGTCCGAGGGTGCGAAGCTTCTCACGCTCGCCGACGACGCACCCGCGCGCGCGACGCTCGCCCACGACGACGAGTAGCTTCCGCGCGCTGCTCGTCGGCGCACTCGTCGCGCTGCCGTCGCCGAGTGCGCCGATCCCAGCTGCGCCCGCTGCGGCGTGGCGTGCGAACGAGCGTGCGCTCGATGTCGCGCTCGACGCGTGGAACAAGCGCACGCCGCCGCCGAGGGAAGTCGTGCTGCGTGCGCTCTACGAGCAGCGGATCGTCCGCACGCTCGCGACTCGTCCGGGCGTGCCCCCGGTGGCGCTGCGCGACGACGTCGCCGCACGGAGAGCGCTCGATCGTCTCGCCGCGATGACACCGCCACTGGCGCACGTGCCGCGCGTGGGGGCGCCGGCGCCGGTAGCCGGCCTGCTCGTCTGGTATCGCGAGGCGCAGCGCCGGTTCGGTGTGCGCTGGCAGTTGCTCGCGGCGGTGAACTTCGTCGAGTCGGCGTTCGGCAAGGTGAAGGACTCGAGCACCGCAGGCGCGCAGGGGCCGATGCAGTTCCTGCCTGCCACGTGGCGGGCGTACGGCCTCGGCGGCGACATCCACGATCCACACGACGCGATTCTCGGCGCCGCGAACTACCTCGCAGCGAACGGCGCAGGACGCGACGAGCGAGCCGCGTTGCTGCACTACAACCACTCGTCGTTGTACGTAGACGCCGTGAGCCTCTACGCGAAGCGGATCGCCGCCGCCCCGCATGCGCTCTACGCGTACTACGCGTGGCAGGTATACGCGCGCACGCGCTCAGGTGTGCGGCGCATCACAGGGCCCCGCTAGGGGCGAACCGGTGTCAGACACCTTCGGCGGTTCGCGATGCGGTGGCAGTTCGAACGGGTGTCTGACACCTCTGCGGCGCGGCGAACCGGTGTCAGACACCCTCCGACGGTTCGCAGCGTCGCATCACTCCGAACGGGTGTCTGACACCTGTCTAGATCCGGCGGGCACCGACGTACGACGAGCCGAAGTCGCTGAGGGGCGAGATCTTCACGACGTCGCCCGTGTGCGGCGCGTGGATCACCTGGCCGCCGCCGATGTAGATGCCCACGTGGCCCAGCCCGTCGAAGAAGACGAGGTCGCCCGGCTGCAGCTGGTCACGTGCGACCGGCGTGCCGAGCCCGTACTGCGCAGCGGCGTAATGCGGGAGCGAGACGCCGAGCTGCGCGAAGACGTACATCACGAGGCCCGAGCAGTCGAAGCCGCTCGGGGTCGCGCCGCCCCAGACGTACGGGACGCCGAGGTACTGCATCGCGATCGTCGCCGCCTGCGGGTGGCCTGCGCCGAGCGCCGAAGGAGCAGGGACAGGGACGGGCGTGGGCGCCGGCGTGGGCTGTGGCGCGGAGAGCGCGGCGGTCGTCGTCGTCGGCGAGGCCGGCGTGGGGGCCGGGTCGGGGACGGCGGACCGGCGTGCCGCCGCGGCCCGGGCGGCCGCCTGCTGCC
>CAZDEX010000089.1:0-8137 GCA_964504405.1 uncultured Gaiellales bacterium
GAACTTGAAGCCCTTGCGCCAGTCGAACTTCTCCGCGGCACGGATCAAGCCGAGGACGCCCTCCTGCACGAGGTCGCCGAGCGTGATGCCCTGCGTCTGGTAGCGCTTGGCGATCGAGACGACGAGGCGCAGGTTGCAGTTGATCATGCGCTCCTTGGCGACCATGTCGCCCTTCTCGATGCGCTTCGCGAGCTCGACCTCTTCCGCGGCGGTGAGCAGCGGGTAGCGGCCGGCCTCGTTGAGGAACATCTGGAACGAATCGGTTGTGTAGAGGCTGGTGCCGATCGACAGGTCGAGCTCGGGCTCGTCCTCCTCGGGCTCCGGGGCGACGTCGTGTACCGCGAGCTCCTGGGCGAGGGCCTCGGCCTCCGCCTCGTCGAGATCGTGGGTGAGCACAGCGTCCGCCACATCGGCAGGCGTGAGCGCCCCCTGCTCGGTACGCAGGAGGAAGAGCGCCTCGAGGGCTTCGGCGACAGCCGCGGTCATGCTGATTTCAGTCAACGAACTCCTTCTCTTTCGAGGTAGACGGGCGCCCGGTTTGCGGGCCTCATCCGTCACCTTTGAAAACGCCTTTCGTCCTGGCGTTATTCCATTTCCGGGCCTGGGTAACCCAGAACTTAGTAACAGTCTGTTACAAGACTGTAAGGGTGTCAATTGTGCCCCCGTTAAGGGGCCATGCGGTCGTTCGCCACGAAGGCCGCGTGGGTCACGGGCATCTTCTCGGCGAAGAACGCCTCTACCGCTTCGGCGTAGCGCCGAATCTCCCTCTGGGCGAACTCGGCGTTGCGGAGCGAGACGAAGTTCATGAGGGCCCGGGCGTTGACCGTCCAGTAGAACTGCGTGTAGGCCCCGACCGGGATCACGGCACGGGCGAGCTCCCGCGCCACCCCCTTCTCGACGAGGCGCGCGTAGGTGGCATATGCCTCCTTGTAGAGCGCCTCGATCTCCTCGCGGGTCTCCTCGGCGAGCTCGTCGGAGACGGGCTCGAAGCTGTAGGCGCCCGGCTTCCCGACCTGGGAGCGGACGTCCTCGGCGGCCGGGACGTAGAAGTCGTCGGTCGCCTTCGCATATCTCATGCTGAACTCGTTGAACGAATTGTGGACGACGATGCCGTTGGCGACGAAGTTATGCCATGGACCCTCGATCGACAGGTCGTAGGTCTCTCGGAGCCCGACGTATTGGACTGCGACGACGCGCACAGGATGGGCGGTCAGCTTGAATCCGCGCCGCGAAGGAACGTCGATGTCCTCGATCGCGCCAATCCGTGCAGCAAAACGCCGCGTGAAGGCGAGCTCCGAGTCGCGCGTCCGGTGGACGGCGCGATGGCACTCCTCGCAGAGGCTGATCAGATTGCCGATGTCGCGCGAGCGCGCGGGTTCGAGCCACACGGGTGCGATGTGATGGGCTGAAAGGCGTCCGCCACGCCGGCCGCATTCCTGACAGGTGTAGTCGTATTGGCGATGGACCTTCGGCGCCTGGATCGTCGTCCAGGAGGCGATCGTCGCACGGTCGCTGCTCGTGCCGCCGCGCCAGAAATTGCTCACCGAACCGGACCGTGCGCGCCGGATAGCGTCGAGATGCTCCTCGGTGTGACGAAGGTTCGTGCGATAGCCGCTCTTGCCCTTGTTCCACGCAGGGTGAGACCGCTCGCCGGGCTGGAAGGAGAGCTCATGCCGCTTGAGCCACTTACGCACCGTGTGGTAGCTGCACCCCGCCGCGTCGGCGATTTCTTGCACGGATCTGCCTTCGGCGCGGCGCTCACGCAGCCACGATGCGTCCCGGTGCACGGGCACACCGTTGACCAGCAACTTGCAGGCTGCGGTCATCCGAGCCTCAGCTCCGTCTCCGACGAGCCCAACCGCCTCCCTCATTCGCGCCCAGCCACCGTCGGTCAGCAGCCGATGGTTCTCGGTCAGCGTGATCTGCTTCCCGTCCTCGAGGGCAAGCCGGTAGACGGGCTGGACCCCTTTCTCGATCACATCGCAGATGTGGCCGTGGGTGAACTCGCGTGACTCCTCGTTCAGCACGCGGACGCGCATCTTGCGAACCCGCCATCGCGCATCGCGGTTGCCTTCGCTGCCCGCAAGACAAGTCCGAACGCGGCGGCGGCCGATCCCCAACTCTCGGGCAATGGAGCGCTGGCTTCTGCCGCGCGCGGCAAGCACGACAACCTGTTCGCGGTGGCTGGCACTCAGCGCGTGTCCGTCCCTCTCCCCTTCGTTCCACACCCGGACGAGCTCATCGACCGTCTTTCGCATGTGAGCGTGACCGTTCGTGTCGACGAAGGTGACCTCCGTGTCGCCTGTGAGGCATCCGATCCGATGCCTGAACCACTCGCGCGCAACGAAGATCGGGCAGCGGATGTGGAAGCGGAACGCGTTGTGCTCGAACGGCGACCCGTGGCGGTCGCGCATCAGAAATCGGATCAGCCCCTCGTCTGCTTCCTCCATCAACGCCTTGTGGCGAGCGAACGAGACGCGAGCCCCGTTCACAACCGACAGGTCGTCGGCCATCGCACCGTCCAGGCGCACGAAACCGTGATCGAAGAGATGGATCGTGTTCTCAGGAATCTTCTCTTCCACGGTGTCGCTCATGGAGGGCGGAGGGTACTCCGGGGCCCGGATGGATCATGCCCTGAGGCCCGCCCGGTCGTGGCGACTAGAGCGATAGCGTGCTGGCGTGGCCGTCAAGCTCGGCACCTCCGGCTGGTCGTATCCCTCGTGGCGGCCCGGCTTCTATCCGGACGGGATGCAGCAGGCCGACTTCCTGCGCTTCTACGCCGAGCGCTTCGACACGGTGGAGCTCAATTCGACCCGGTACCGGCTGCCGAGCGCCGACCAGTTCCGTCGCTGGGCGGACGCGGTGCCGGACGGGTTCGAGTTCGCGGTCAAGTTCCCGCTCGCACGGATGGACCGCGTCACGTCGTTCTTCGAGCGCGTCCTCTTCCTCGGCGACCGGCTCGGCCCGCTGCGCGCCGTCGTGACCGCCCCGCGTGACGACGGGCTCCTCTCGTACGTCCTCGGGTCGACGCCGGACGAGGTGCGCATCGCGTGGGACTTCCGCCACGAGACGTGGGACGGCGTCGACGGGCTCGTGCGCATGAACGACCCGGCCGCGGAGCCCTTCCGCTACCTGCGGCTGCGCGAGCCGCCGTACGCCGACGAGGAGCTGCAGGCGTTCGCTGCGACGGTTCGCGACCCCGCATACGTTTACGTCCGCCATGAAGACGCACCGACGGCGCCCGAGATTGTTCAGCGGTTGCGGCGTATGCTCGGGTCATGAACCTCTTCAAGAAGCTCTTCCGCCGTGCACCGAAGACGCCGGAGGACCTCGAGGCCGAGGCCGAGGCGCAGCGGCTGCGCGACGAGGTGGAGACGGTGCGGCTCAGCCAGCGCTCGATGGCCGGCCAGAACTACCAGTCCGGTCGCGGCACCCGTCAGTAGCCGGCAGCCGAGTGCGCGCGCCCGAGGTGTGCGCCCGACGCGAGGATGTCCTGCACCTGCTCGATCACGAAGCGCAGCTCGTCGTCCGTGTTGAAGAAGTGCGGGCCGACCCGGATGCCCGCGTCCGGGCGCGTGTCGCAGATGATGTCGCGCCGGGCGAGCTCCGCGTGCACCGCCTGGAAGTCCGGGACGTGGAAGACGACCGAGCCGCCGCGCACGTTCGGGTCGCGCGGTGAGGTGAGCTCGAACCCCGCTTCGTCGACGAGGTCGACGAGCAGCGCGGTCTGCCGCATCGAGTTCTCGCGGATCCGGTCGACGCCGATCTCCGCGACGATCTCGTAGCCTGCGCTCGCCGCGTAGTTCGCGGGCACGTTCGGCGTCCCGGTGAGGAAGCGCGCGACGCCGGGCGCAGGCTCCATCTCGGTCTCGAACGCGAACGGCCGCGCATGCCCCTGCCAGCCGGCGAATGCCGGCTCGAACTGCTCCGCGATGTCGGGCCGCACGTACAGCCACCCGGCGCCGGGCCCGCCGCACAGCCACTTCACCGAGCCCCCGACGCAGAACTCGACGCCGAGCGCGGTCACGTCGAGCGGCACCGTGCCTGCCGACTGGTACGCATCGAGGCAGACGTAGGCGCCCATCCCGTGTGCGCGCGCGACGATGCGCTCGATCGGCTGGATCTCGGCGCTCTTGTAGAGCACGTGCGAGATCGGGACGAGCAGCGTGCGCTCGTCGATCGCCTCGATCACGGCGTCGGCGTCCTCGCACACGACGACCTCCGCACCGAAGCGCGCCCACGCCTGCTGGACGTAGCGCACCGACGGGAAGAGCCCGGCCTCGAAGACGATGCGGTTCCGCGGCGGCTTCAGGTCGAAGCACGAGAGCACGATCGCCTCGGCGACCGTCACGTTCTGGTGCATCACCGTCGTGCGCGGCGGCGCGCCGATGATCTTGCCGATCAGGTCGCCGACGGTGAAGACGGATTCCCACCAGCCTTCACCCCACGCGCGTGCACCTCGCGTCTTCCATTCGCGTGCGTACTGCTCGAGGCGCCGCTCCGCCTCGCCCGGCATCGCACCGAGCGAGTGGTTGATCAGGTACGTCGTCGACTCGAGGATCGGGAAGCGGCCGCGGTAGTCCGTCAAATTCATCGCGAGGCAACCGTAACCGGCGGGGCCTTCGAAGGCGGCGCGGGCGGCTTCGAGTCGACGAGGATCGCGGCGACGAGCAGCACCGCCACCCCGACCAGGCTCTCGCCGACGAGCGAGCGCCCGATCCGCGTGAGGAACCCGGTGTCCGAGCGCGCGAGCGCGGGCAGCACGACGAACTTGTGGAACGCGCCCCAGAGCAGCGCGAAGCACACAAGCCCGATCTTCACGAGCAGCACCTGCCCGTAGCGTTCGGTCCAGAGGTCGTGGAGATGCGGCAGCCGCACGATGCTCAGGTACGTCCCTGCCGCGAGCACGAGCGCGATCAGCACCGTCGCGAGCCGGGAGAAGTTCGTGAACGCCGCGCGGCGAAGCTGCGGCGCGCCGAACCACAGCACTCCGGCCATCGTGGCGAGGCCGCCGATCCAGAGCGACGCCGCGCCGATGTGCACCCAGTCCGCGATCGCGGTCTTCCACGATGACCCCGCGTCGACCGCGTCGTGCCCCGACCACGAGAGGCCGCCCACGAAAAGCAGCGAGAGGACGAACGCCGGCACGAGCAGGTCGGTGCGGTCGAGGAGCCACGACAGGTAGAGAAGTGCGAGGACGAGCGCGAACCCCAGTGTCATCACCACGAACGCGTGGCCGAACCGCGTCGCCGCCATCGGCGAGAGGTCGCCGTAGAGAAAGTCGCCGAGTGGCAACTGCAGCGCGTCCTCGGACCGCAGCGAGAACGCGGCGATCCCCGCTTGCAAGGCGACGACCACGCCGGCACCGGCCGCGACGACGAGCTTCCGCTCGAGCGCAAGTGGCACCTCCTCGCCGCGCAGGCAGATCAGCCGAAAGCCGACGGCCCCGATCGCGAGCGCGAGCCCGAGGAACCAGAGCCAGCGCACGAGGTGCTCCGTCGTCGTCGGGCCGCCTGCGCCGTAGGCGTTCGCGACCGCGGGCGCAGGCACGCGCAGGCCGAACGTCCAGACGCCCGAGACGACGTGCGAGTCGGCGGAGATCGCGCGCCAGCGCACCGTGTACGCACCGAGCTTCAACGGCCGCACGCTTGCGACGACGTTCGTCCCTTCGACCCGGGCCGGCAGCGCGAAGTCCTTGCCCGCCCCGTTCAGCAGCCGGATCGACCCAGGCAGCACCTTGACGTCCTGGTCGAAGTGCAGCTGGATCGTCCGCGGCGACTGCGCGATCTCGTGGCCGAACTGCGGCGTCGTCGAACGCAACGTTGCATGTGCCGAGGCAACCGCGGGGAACGCGAGCGCCGCGACGGCGACGAGGAGCAGCCGCCTCATCGGTGCTGCGGTCCTGCGAGCGGTGACAGGTGCCCGAAGACGGGCGCAACGTCGCGGTCACTGAACAGCATCACCGAGACCGTGACGATCACGAGTGCAAACGACGCCTGCAGAACGGCCGAGCGCGGGCGAAACGCGAGCGCGAGCGGGACGACCGCGCCGAACAGGAACGTCCAGCCGAGCAGGTGGTGCAGGAACGCAGACCGTGCGAAGAACCACGGGTTCTGCTCGTGCACGATGAACGCAAGCCCGGTGACCGCGAACGCGAGCGGCCACGTGAGGCGCCACCAGCGCGACTTCAGCCGGCCGTGCACGAGACCGAGCTCGGCGCCGCCCGCGAGCATGAGCACTTCGGCCCACGAGCCGTGCGCGTACATGTGGATCGACGAGTTGGTGAAGAACGCCATCACGGGCCACAGCAGCAGCCCCATCCCGAACGCGATCCCCGGCCAGAGGTACTTCCGCCACGCGCGCATGCGCCAGACGTCCTGGCCGACCACGGCCTCTGCGAGGAGGCAGAGCCCCACGAGGAGGATCCCTGAGGCGAACGCCCAGTGGACCATCTCAGCGTGCGGCAGCATCGTGCTCCTCCAGGTCCGAGAGGAGCGGCTTCGCGACGACGAGCGCGAAGATGACGCCGGCGAGCGCGACGAGCAGCGGCGGCTCGAGCACGAGCCACCAGAAGCCTTGCCCGCGCGGGTGCAGCAGCGTGACGCGCTCCGGCTGCAGGATCGCCCAGATCAGTCCGGCGGCGACCGTACCGGGCCCGATGAGCGAGATCGCGCGCGCGCGGCGAGCCCGGACGGCGTCTGCCGGTAACTGGTGAACGAACGGTGTTTCCATCTCGATCTCCTTCGAGTGCAAGCGGGTCGGTTGGACACCCGCGGCCCCTGGACGTGTCCGCGGGTCAGGCGGTCAGCGGAGGGGGCCGGCACTCGAACGCGAGACCGAAGCGGCGCCGCGGCGCCGAGTCGTCGTCGGACGCACGCGGATGGTGCGCGCGCCGACGCAGCGATGCGCCGAGGAGCTTGCGACAGCGCGCGAGCGTGCGCACTGCGTAGTCCTCGACCTCGTACATCCAGGTCGCAAGGCGCCACACGATCGCAACCGCGACCGCGAGCACGGCGAATACCGGCAGCGCATAGGTGTGCAGCCACGGCGAGAGCACGGGCCAGCGCCCGTTCGACATGCCCTCCACGTCCATGTGCAGCAGGTAGACGACCGACGTTCCGCAGAAGGCGAAGAGCCAGACCCGGAACGAGAGGCCCGGCCGAAGGCGCGGCGAGCGCCGTTCGTGGGCGTGCCCGACGGCGGCAAGCAGGCGCTCGCCCGCGTCGGCTGCCGCCCAGGCGCGCGTGCCGCGCGCGAGCAGAGCAGCAAGGACGACGGCGCCGAGGATCTTCACGCCGACCAGCAGGAAGGGATAGTAGGAGCTGGACGTGCGCGCGAGCGGCGCGACGTGGAACCGCCGGTCGACGTGACGGATCAGGCTCCGTCCCACCACCTCGGCAACGACCACGAGGAACCCGAACGTCGCCAGCCCTCTCCGGCGAAGCATCCGCACCATCCTCTCTCGATCATACTCCGGCGCCCCTGGGCTGGAAATTCGCCCCACAAGGCGCAGCGAACCTGCTCTAATCGTTCGTCATGGAGGGAGACTCGATGTCACCGCTGCGCGAGCCGCCGGTGCGTGGCGTCGAGGAGCGCAACGGCGCCGTCGTCGTGCGTCTCGGCGGCGAGCTCGATCTCTACAACGCGGACGACGTCCGCGGCGCGCTCGCGCAGGCGATCGACTCGAGCCCCGACCGGATCGTGGTCGACATGGCCGAGGTCGACTTCGTCGATTCGACCGCGCTGGGTGTGCTGATCGAGGCGCGGTCGAAGCTCGGACGCTCGACCCTGTACCTGGCGGCGCTGCAGCTGGAGACGCGTCGCACGCTGCAGGTGAGCGGCCTCGACCGGCACCTACCGGTGCACGACTCGGTCGACGACGCCCTTTCCGCCTAAAACGCAATTTCGGCCCTACACTGGCGGCATGTGCCGGAACATCAGAGTTCTCTACAACTTCGCTCCGCCGACGACCGAGGACGAGGTCAACGCGGCGGCGCTGCAGTTCGTGCGCAAGGTGAGCGGGATGACGAAGCCGTCACAGGCGAACGAGGCGGCATTCGACCGCGCGGTCGCCGACGTCGCCGACATCACCCGTCGCCTGCTCGGCGAGCTCGTCACGACGGCGCCGCCGAAGGAT
>CAZDEX010000090.1:0-1543 GCA_964504405.1 uncultured Gaiellales bacterium
GAGACGGAGGCGCAGCGCGTCAACCGCGAACTGATCGAGCTCCTGAACGAGCTGCGCGTCGCGCTCCCCGGCGTTCAAGTGCTGTTCGCGTTTCTCCTCGCAATCCCGTTCGCGAAGGGGTTCGCAACGACGACCGAGGTGCAGCGCGACGTCTTCTTCGCCGCCCTCGCATCGACGGTGGTCGCCACGGTCCTGCTCATGGCGCCAAGTGCCTACCACCGCATCCTCTTCCGCCACCACGACAAGGAACTGCTGATCAAACACGCGAACCGGCTGGCGATAGTCGGCACGATCGCGCTCGGCGTGTCGCTTGCGACCAGCTCATTCCTCGTCGTTGACTACGTCTTCAACGGGACACTCGCGGGCGTCGCGGCAGGAGTCACGCTTGGGCTGATCGCGGCGCTCTGGTACGCACTGCCGATCTGGATTCGCCTGACCAGGTAGCCGACTCCGGCGCCGGTGTCTGACACCCGTGCGACGCGCCGCGACGAACCGAAGCTGCGCCAAGGTGTCAGACACCAGTTCGAGCTGCTTGCACGCTCAGGCGGCCGCGCTGTAGCCGAGCCGCCTCGACACCTCTTCGATCGCATCATGGTCGCCGGCGGCTACCGCGCGGAAGTACTCGTCGAAGCCGCCCGGCGAGCAGACGACGAGAAAGCCTTCCCCCGGGCCCAGGACGTGACTCGTTCCCGTTGCCTTCATCTTCGCCTTTCGTCGCTGTTTGGCTCCCACCGAGGGTGCCCGCGACGCGACGGGAAGGGAACAGCGATCGTTTGTCACAGCGACAAGGGACGCTTGTGACCGAGTCATACTTCTCCGTCGTGGACGTCGAGATGCGCCATCTCCGCGCTCTGCTCGCCGTCGCCGAAGAGCTCAGCTTCACTCGCGCTGCCGAGCGGCTCCACCTGACACAGCAGGCGCTGAGCGGGCAGATTCGCGGCGGAGGTCTTTCTTCGCAACGACGTCGGGGATGAACTGATCGAGCAGCCGATCAATCGCAACCCGGTCAGGCTTCACCGAACGTTGCTCGGCGGCGTGCGCGAGCGGAACCGCGAAGGCGAGGGCGGCAACGACGATCGTGAGACGCACCTGACCCTTCGACCGCGATCGGCGGCGAAAGTTGTTCTCAGCCGCAGAACGGAGCGATCACCATCGAGGCGTGGAGCGCTGTTCCCGGTTTGAGTCCCCAATGCTCGCGAGCCGAGATTTGGGGCGCCGTTGAAATCGCCCTCCGCGGCTTATGATCTGAAGCAGTTCATGGTCGAGAACAAGTGGCTGGGGATCGAGCTGCGCCATCTCGCGGCTCTCCAAGCCGTCGCTCGCGAAGGCTCGTTCCGCCGCGCCGCTGCGAGTCTCGGCTACGTGCAGTCGGCGATCAGCGGGCAGATTGCCGCACTCGAGAAGGCGGTCGGTCAGCGACTCATCGACCGCTCCCGCGGCGGGTCACGCATCGCGCTCACGGACGCCGGCCAGCTGGTGCTTCTCCATGCCGACGCGATCCTCGCGCGGCTGCAAGCGGCGCAAGCCGACGTCGCGGCGCTTG
>CAZDEX010000090.1:1643-8049 GCA_964504405.1 uncultured Gaiellales bacterium
CGCGTCGGCCGCTGACCCTCTGAACGGCACATGAATGGTGTGGATCCCGCAGGTGTCGCGGGAGTACCCTCGGATCGTCCGTGGCGACTCTGCTGTTCCTCGGCGCGAGCGTTTCGCAGCTCCCTGCGATCGCACACGCGCGCGCTGCGGGTCATCGCGTCGTCGCCGTGGACGGCGATCCGAACGCCGTCGCGTTCGTGCACGCCGACGTCTGCGTGAACGTCGACTTCAGCGACGTCGAGCGCGTCGCCGAGGCCGGCGCAACACACGCGGTCGACGGCGTGCTCGCGATCTCGAGCGACCGCGCGGTGCTCCCGGCCGCGACGGTCGCGGAGATGCTCGGGCTGCCGGGCATCGGCGTCGAGGTCGCGCGCGCGATGACCGACAAGTGGACGATGCGCGCCCAGCTGGGCCGCGCAGGCGTGCCGCAGCCGAAGCACGTGCTCGTCACGGCCGAAAGCAACGTGCAGGCGCGCCTGCAGCGCGTGCCGACGCCGGCCGTGCTGAAGCCCGCCGACTCGGGCGGCCAGCGCGGCCTCTTCATGGTGGAGACGCCCGAAGACGCCGAGCGTCACCTCGGCGAGGCGCTCGCGTGCTCGCGCACGGGTCATGCCCTACTCGAGGAGTACATCGAAGGCACCGAGCTGAACGGGATCCTCGTGGTGCGCGGCGGCGAGCCGACGCTGATCACGCTCTCGGACCGGTTGCGGCCTCGCGGCGCGGGGTTCGGTGTCGGATGGATCCACTCGTACCCCTCGTCGGTCTCGCCGGAGGCGCTCGACGAGGCGCGCGACGTCGCCTTCGACGCGGTGCGCACGCTGGGGCTGCGCGACGGGATCGCGTTCCCGCAGCTGATCGTGCGCGACGACCGCGCGTGGTTGATCGAGATCGCCGCGCGCATCGGCGCGGGCCAGATGGCCGACCTCGTGCGCTACGCCACCGGGGTCGAGCTGTTCGACGTGGCGATCCTGCAGGCGCTCGGACAGCCCGTGCCGGACGAGTTGATCACGCCCGCCTCCGTGCGGCCCGTCGCGATCAGGTTCCTCACCGCGGAGCCCGGGCCGCTGCCCGTCGGCGAGGTGACGTCGATCGACGGCCTCGACAGCGTGCGCGCCTCGCCCGGCGTGCTCGCCGCAGGCCTCTACTTCGACGTCGGAACGACGATCGGCCCGCTGCGCGTCGACGCCGATCGGCGCGGCTACGTGATCGCGACGGCCGAGACGCCGCAGGAAGCGCTCGAGCTTGCGGACGCTGCCGCGGGCAAGCTGCGACTGGGGACGCGGCACGAGTCGCCGCGGCGCATCCCCTTCCGCCCTCCCCTGCTCGTCGTTGCGTCCGCGCTCGTCGCCGCCGCGGCGGCCCTGCTCGTCGCGCTCCTCGTCCACCACGCGCGGCAGCCGAAGCTCGTCGCCGACACGATCACCGATCGCCATGGCCTGCTGGAGGTTCGCTACCGGTTCGACGAGCCGGTGCGCACGGTGCTGCTCGTCGACGGCAAGGCGGCGGCGGAAGAGACGCGGTACGCGGAGAGCGGAAAGCTCGTCTGGCGGGGGCGCCAGGGCCGGCACCGGGTCGCGATCGAGGGCACGGACCGCGCCGGCCGCCACTCGGCGGTCAAGCCCGTCTGATGACGCGTGCCGCGTCGCGCTAGCGCCTGCGCAGCGTGCGCACGTCGCCGCGGCGCAGTGTCAGACCGTCGGCGTCGTACCGCTCGAGTAGCAGCTGCGCGGTACGGCGACCCACACCGAGCGCGTCGCGAAAGCCGGCGAGCGTGATCGCGTCGAGCTGCGGGAGGAGCTCGCGACCGCGGTCGTACAGCGCAGTCGACACCGCGAAGCCGTCGCCGACCCGCCGTAGCCGGCCGGCCTCCTCGAGGAACGCCGCCAGCTCCTTGTCGGCCACCTTGGCGATCTCCTCCTGCGCGAGCTGCGCCTCGAGCTCCGACGCCGCCTGCGCCCGCTCGCCGAGCGCGGCGGCAGCGCCGGGGAGGTAGGCCTTGGCGCCGCGCCGTTCGATCTCGAGCAGGTTGAGCACGTGCGGCGTCCACGGCTCGTTCGGGAGCAGCTGCGCGAGCGGCACCCCGGGATCGAGCGGGCTCGATGCGGCGCGGGTAGCCAGACGCTCGCGCACGATGCTGCGCAGCTCCTTCAGCCATTCGTCCGAGAACACGTGTTCGCCCGCAGCGCGCACGGCGGTCAGGCCGCGTGCGAGCTCGCCCGGAGCCAGCACGCCGCGCTCCTGGAGCGCGCGCCCCGTCACCGGTGCGCGCACGAGCGCCCGCACGATCTCGAGCGGGTCGCCGGCGTCGAGCACCGCAAGGCGCTCCGTGTCGAGCCCGCGTGGCGGCGACGGGTCGAGCACGATGCCGCCGCCGACCGTCGTCGATGTCCGCAGGACCACGCGGTCGCCCCGCGCGGCGACCACCTGCTCCGCGAGGCGCAGCTGCGCGTAACCGCCCGCGCGGGCGACGCGGGCGCGCACCGCTTTCGTGCCGACGTGCACGGTCACCTCCGCGGGCACGTCGGCGAGCTCCTCGAGCTTGATGTCGAGCCGGTACGAGACGGGGTAGTGGCCCGGCTCGACGAGCACGTCGCCGCGCGCGATCTCCCGCCGGTCGAGAGCCGGGAGGTTGACCGCGACGCGCTGACCCGCTTCGGCCTCGTCGACGGCGGCGTCGTGCACCTGCACGGAGCGCACGCGCACTACACGCCCCGACGGCTCGACGCGCACGAGGTGACCGGCGGCGATCGTCCCCGACCAGAGCGTGCCGGTCGCGATCGTGCCTGCGCCCGGCAGGCTGAACACGCGGTCGACGTACAGGCGCGTCGCGCGGTCAGCGTCTCGATGCTCGACCGGCACGCGCGCGAGCGCCGCGCGCAGCTCGTCCAGCCCCGCGCCCGTCTTCGCCGACACGGCGACGATCTCGGCATCGGGCACGAGCTCGCGCGCTTCCTCGATCGCGAGCTCCAGCGTCTCCTCGTCCACGGCGTCCGCCTTCGTCACCGCCACGACGCCGTGGGTCACGCCGAGCAGGCGCAGCACGGCGAGATGCTCGAGCGTCTGCGGGCGCGCGCCTTCCTGCGCGTCGATCACAAGGAGAAAGAGGTCGATCCCGGTCGCGCCGGCGATCATCGCGCGCACGAAGCGCTCGTGGCCCGGCACGTCGACGAGCGAGAGCCGCCGGCCGTCCGGCAGTTCGAGCGGCGCGTAGCCGAGGTCGATCGAGATCCCCCGCGACTGTTCCTCCGGCAGGCGGTCGGTGTCCTTGCCCGTCAGCGCACGGACGAGCCAGGTCTTGCCGTGGTCGATGTGGCCGGCGGTCCCGACCGTCAGCGGCATGCGCGGACCGCGTCGGCGACTTCGCCGATCTCGCCGTCGGCCAGCGTGCGACAGTCGAGCAGCAGCCGGCCGTCGCGGACGATCCCGACGACCGGCGGCTCGTGCGCGCGGAGCGGCGCCGCGAGCTGCTCCTCGATCGCGCACGCGAACGACGGCAGCTCGGCGAGCGGCAAGGCGCCGCCGCCGACGCGCGCGACTGCCTCCTCCACCTCGCCGCCCAACTCGCGTGCGAGCCGTTCGGCCCGCGCGCGCACGACCGACGCGTCCTCCCGGAGCATGCGCAGCACGGGCACCTCGCGGAGCGCGCGCTCCGGCTCGAGGTAGAGCAGCAGCGTTCCCTCGAGCGCCGCAAGCCCGAGCTTGTCGGCGCGCAGCGCGCGGTGCAGTGGATGGCGGCGCAAGCGCTCGAGCAGGTCGGCGCGGCCCGCGACGATCCCCGCCTGCGGGCCGCCGAGGAGCTTGTCGCCGCTGAAGCAGACGAGATCCGCGCCCTGCTGGAGCGCGTCGCGTGCAGTCGGCTCGTCCGCCAGGTCGACGAGCGCGCCCGAGCCGAGATCGTCGAGCAGCGGCAGCTCGTGCCTGCGCGCGACGGCCGCGAGGTCGCCGAGGGACGGCTGCTCGGTGAAGCCGACGACGCGGAAGTTCGACTGGTGGACGCGGAGGAGCAGCGCCGTGTCGACGCCGATCGCGCGCTCATAGTCCTCTGCCCGCGTGCGGTTCGTCGTGCCGACCTCCACGAGCTCCGCGCCCGAGCGCGCGAGCACCTCCGGGATGCGGAAGCCGTCGCCGATCTCGATCAGCTCACCGCGGGAGACCAGCACCTCGCGTCCTTCTGCGAGCGCCGCGAGCGCGAGCAGCATCGCGCCGGCGTTGTTGTTCACGACGATTGCGGACTCGGCGCCGGTCAGGCGGCGCAGGATCGTCGCGACGTGGTCCTGCCGCGAACCGCGCGCGCCTTCGGCGAGGTCGTACTCGAGGTTCGAGTAGCCCCGCCCGACCTCGGCGACCCGGGCGAGCGCCGCCTCCGCCAGCGGCGCGCGGCCGAGGTTCGTGTGCACGATCACGCCTGTCGCGTTCAGGACGCGCCGGAGGGCGGGCCGGCGGGCGCGCCCCAGTTCCGCCTGGACACGCTCGGCCAGATCGCCCGGATCGGCGCCGGCGCGGATCTCGTCGCGCGCGCGGTCGAGCACCGCGCGCGCGGCCGTCACGGCGAGCGGGTCGTCGAGGCCGCGGGTGAGCTCGTCGACGGAAGGGAGGTCGCGCAGCTCCACGAATGCAAGATACGCGACCCAAACACCGTCTAGAAGCGCGTGGAGGATGCGTTGCAAACGTGGAGGATCCGGGTACCATCGCCGACCGAACACATGTCGGCAGATCTGCGTGCGCTCAGCAACTTGGCCCGCGCGGCCTCCGCCGGGGAAGGCGACCTGGCGGCCCTGATCCCGAGGCTCTGTGCGAGTCTCGCGGAGTCGTTCGGCCTCGGCCGGGTCGACCTGCTCTTCGCGGGCGACGAGGGCGCGGACGGCCTCGCCGAGAAAGCCGCGCAGGCGTCGGGCCAGGCGGTCTGCGTCGACGGCCAGCTCGTCGTGCCGCTGCTCGCCGCCGACAGTGTCATCGGGTTCCTCGTCAGCGACTGCGAGGACGAGCCGCCGAATGACGTCGTCGACCTGCTGGCCGTCGCGGGCGGTTTCGTGGCCGTGCTCGTGCAGCGCTCGCTCGCGGTCGAGGAGCTCGAGCGCCTGTCGAAGCTGAAGAGCCAGTTCATCGCGCTCGCCTCGCACGAGCTGCGTGCGCCGGCGGCCGTGATCCACGGTGTGGCGCAGACGGTCGTGACGCATGCGGAGGGCCTCGACGCGACGCAGCTCGCGACGCTCCACCACGCGCTCGCACAGCACACGGCGAGGCTGACGCGCCTGATCGACGAGCTCCTCGACCTGTCGCGCCTCGAGGCGAAGGCGATCGCGATCCAACGCGAGCCGCTGCCGGTGCGCGACCGCGTGCGCGACATCGTGCGCACGGTGGCGGGCGATCGTGTCGACGAGGTCGTGATCGACGTGCCCGAGGAGCTGCGGCCGATGATCGATTCGATGGCGTTCGACCGCATCGTCGGCAACCTCGTCACGAACGCGCTTCGCTACGGACGCACGCCGATCTCCGTGCGCGCCGCGCAGAACGACCGGCACTTCCGTCTCTCCGTCGAGGACCACGGCGACGGGGTCGCGCCGGGATTCGTGCCGCGGCTCTTCGAACGCTTCTCGCGTGACGACGACGGCGATCGTGGCTCCGGGCTCGGCCTCTCGATCGCCCAGGCGTACGCACAGGCACACGGCGGGCAGGTCTTCTACGAGGACGCATCGCCCCACGGCGCGCGTTTTCAGCTGGTTCTCCCGTCGTCGCCCTGAGTTGATCTACTGTCGGGAGTGAAGCGCGGGGTCGTTGTTCTTGCCGTGGTCCTGATTGTGGCCTGCGCTGGGGCAGTCGCGCGCGGCTTGCAGTTCCGCGGCGCCGCGAAGCCCGGCGTCCACGTGATCGGCATCGACGTGGGCGGCGACAGCCGCGCGCAGATCGAGCGCGAGCTCAACCGCTGGGGCGACCACGTGGTGACGATCCGCGCCGGCGAGCGCTCCTACCGCGTGCCGCGCGGCTGGCTCGTCTCCATCGACGCGGGCGAGACGGCCACCCGCGCGCTCGCCGCCGGCTCCAGCTTCGCGCTCGTCGTTCCGGCGCGTGTGGACGTCGCGCCGGTCGTGCGGCCCGCGAGCTCTTCGACGAACGTGCTGCGCGAGCTCGCGCGCTCCGAACGCGCGCCTGTGCCGGCGTCCGTAGAGCTGCACGGGACGAATGTCGTCGTCACCCCCGCGAAGAACGGCCGCAGCCTCGACAACGCTGCGCTAATGCGCCTGCTCTCGCACGCGTCGAATGTCGTCGACGCGCCCTACCGCGTGCTGCGGCCGACCGTCAGTGACGCCGCCGCGGAGCGCACGGCCGCGCAGGTGCGTGCACTCGTGGCACAGCCCGTGGCGATCGACTACCAGCTGGCTGACATGCATCAGGAGCGTGGACTTGC